>CAKSEI010000039.1 GCA_934446285.1 uncultured Eubacteriales bacterium
CTTTAAGCGTAAGCGAGGACGGATTGGGGATGCTATGCGGTCGGGTGCGGCAAAAGTGCGAAAATAGGTTCACCGCACTCCACTGTCAGACATATAGAGACAAAAAAGCTCTCGGCAAACTACAACACAAAGTGGTAGTATGTCGAAAGCTTTTGATTACGCCTTGCGGTCGGGTGTAACAAGAACGCGGAATGGTTTTCATCACACCCTGCGGTCGGGTGATTATATATTTGTTCTTATACAAAAGCTTTTGCCAAGCTTTTCCCGAAAAGCTTGCGAAAAGCGGCCTCAGCCCGCCTGAGGAGTAAAGGACGCGAGCGTCTTTATCCTGTCCTCGTTAAATGACAGCTTGTATTTCTCGCTGAGCTTCTTGTATGCCTCCTCATAGTCGGCGTCCTCGATTGCAGTGATGACCTTGTTTTTCCAAACCTCGACGCCTTTTCCGACGAAATACATGATGTGATAGCCGAAGTCGGTCTTGACTATATCGGTGTCGCCCGCCTTGCGCGCACTGTCAAAGCACCAATCGTTGAATTCCGTTACCGTCTGTCCCTCGGTAAGCCCCGCGTACAGTCCGCCGTCGGCGGCAGATGCCGTGTCGGTGGTATTCTCCGTAGCAAGGGACGCGAAATGCTCCTCGGTCGGATCGGTTTTCCACTCCGCGAGCAATTCCTCTGCGCGTGCCTTTGCCTTTGCATCATCGTCGTCCGCTATCAGAATATGACGGACGTCAACCGTAGTCGAATTATCGCGGTGGGAGGGCGTGACGATAAGGTATGCCTCCGCCATCGATGTGGCGCTGTCGGCGATTACATTTTTGTCTCCCGCCGCGCGTCCGTCGCCGAATATCCACTTGCCCGCCTCGCTTGCGGTATTGTATGCCGTGTTATAATTTTTGCAGGCTGAAACCTTACTTGAAAGCTCCGTCTCGGAGAGTACGTCCGCCGTCTCGCTTGAGTCCATCGCCTTTTTCTCTTCGTCCGTTACGACCGTATAGGCGCTGCGGTAGTATTCCTCGGCTTTCTTAAGAAAGTCCTCCTCGCCCGCTGCCGCATCGGCAAAAGCCTGTGCATCGCTCCTGTTCTTTTCGAGAGCCGCTGCCTTTTCTTCATCCGACGCATCGCTCTTGTCCTCGCCGAAACGCAGGACAAGGAAATCCGCGACATACGCCTTGTCGGGATTTTCCGTAACAAACTCCTCTATGCGTTCGTCGCTCGTGTCAAAGGTCTTTACAAGCGCCTGTCTGCCGTTGTAAGCGTAGGTGTAAAGCTCTATCGCCTTTCTCACCGTGTCGACGGTCACGCCGTCGCCGTACTGCGCACGCAGCATGCCGTTCGCGTCGTCGTAGCCGTTCTCCTTCGCGTAGCTCTCGGACTCCTCTATCTGGTCATCTATATCCTTTTGCTCCTGCCCGGAGAGCGTGTAGCCGCCGGCTATTGCCTCCTCCGCCATTATGACGTAGGTGGAGAGCAAATCCTTTGTCCCGTCGGAGAAGTAGTCAAACCAGGTATATCCCTCACCGCCTATCTGCGAGCAGTCCTGCTCACTCAAGGGTTTTGTCATATCAAAGAGGCTCGAGGCGAACTGCCCGTAGCTCTGATAAAATTGATTGAACGTGCCGACAAAAAAGTAATTGTAAAGGTTTATATCGACCGTGAAGTGCTCGCTCTCAAGCACATTGCCCTTATCTTCTCCCGCAGGAGTGTCCTCCTTTTTGCCGCATGAGCAAAGGGCGGCAAGCGAGAGGAAGAGGGCAAGCGTCAGGCATAAGATTTTTTTCATTATATACTCCGTTCGGATTTTTTACTTATATTATACAATACTTTCGCCGTGAATTCAATAGCGGCTTTCACGACTTGCAAAAGACCACGATTTGTGATAAAATTAGAGGAAATAAATGCGAGGAGAAAGAAGAAATGCCGCACATTCCGCTCGCCGAGAGGATGCGCCCGACGGATTTTGCCGATATGGCGGGGCAACAGCAGCTTTTCGGGGAAAAAGGCTCGGTCAGGCGTATGCTCGACCGCGGATACATGACAAATATGATATTCTACGGACCGCCGGGCACGGGCAAGACGACCGCCGCCCGCATTATCGCCGCGCGCTCCGGAATGCAGCTGCACTGCCTTAACGCGACCTCCGCAACCCTTGCCGACGTAAAGGAAGTAATAGCGTCGACCGAGGGCATTTTCGCCTCGGCGGGAGTGCTGCTTTACCTTGATGAGATACAGTATTTCAATAAAAAGCAGCAGCAAAGTCTGCTCGAATTCATAGAGGACGGACGGCTGACGCTTATCACCTCTACAACGGAAAACCCCTATCTGTATGTTTATAACGCAATAATATCGCGTTCCGCCGTCTTTGAGTTTCATCCGGTATCGGCTGATGATATATGCCCCGTCGTCAGACGCGCGCTGAAGGTGCTCGCCGAGGAAAGCGAAAATCCGCCTGTTTTTACGGACGGCGCTGTCATGCGCATTTCCCGGGCTGCGTGCGGGGATGTGCGCCGCGCACTCGTGCTTACCGAGAATCTTTACTATTCCTCGGGTGAGCAGACGGACACGGAGGATGTCGATGCCTTTATACCGAAGATAACGGGAAATTTCGACAAAAGCGGGACGGTGCATTATGACCTTCTTTCCTGCATTCAGAAGTCGATACGCGGCTCCGACCCGGACGCTGCGGTCTTTTATCTGTGCAAGGCGCTTGAGGGCGGGGACTTGCCGGGTGTCACCCGCAGGCTGCAGGTTATCGCGAGCGAGGATATAGGGCTTGCCTACCCGCAGGCGGCGGCGATAGTGCGCGCGTGCGTCGAGAGCGCGCGCGATCTCGGTATGCCCGAGGCGGCAATACCCCTCTCAAACGCCGCCGTGCTGCTCGCGACCGCGCCGAAATCCAATACCGCGCATACGGCATATGAGGCGGCAAAGGCGCAGTACAACCGCGGCAAGGGGCAGGACATACCCGCGCCCCTGCGCCCGTCGAATTCTTATGCCGGCTATAAATATCCGCACGACTTCCCGGACTCGTGGGTGAAGCAGCAATATCTGCCCGACGACCTTGTTTCCTCCGTCTTTTATAAATACGGCGAAAATAAGACCGAGCAGGCAGCAAAGGCTTATTGGGACAAAATCAAAGGAAAAAAAGGATAACATGAAGAAAAGCTCTCTTGTCAGGCGTTTTATGCCTTACTATAAGAAGTATATCGGCACAATGCTATTTGACCTCGTGTGCGCCGCGATGACTACCGTATGCGAGCTTGTATTGCCGATGATGGTGCGCGGGATAACAAACTCCGCAGGCTCGCTGACCGTTGCCTTTGTCGTGCGCACGGGGATTTTTTACATCGTCCTGCGTATAATCGACGCGCTCGCCTACTACTATATGGCGTCGACGGGTCATATCATGGGCACGAAAATGGAGACGGACATGCGCACGGACATTTTTGCGCATCTGCAGAAGCTGTCTTTTTCCTATTACGACAATACGAAGATAGGCACGGTGATGAGCAGGATAACCTCCGACCTCTTTGACGTGACGGAATTCGCGCACCATTGCCCGGAGAATTTCTTTATCGCGGCGATAAAGATAAGCGCATCGTTCATCATTCTATGCACGATAAACGTGCCTCTGACGCTGATAATTTTTGTTTTCGTACCGCCGATTATAGTCGTACTGTCGGCTTTCAATAAAAAGCTGCGCGCTGGCTTCCGCGAGCAGAGAAGAGAGCTAGGCATATTAAACTCTCAGGTCGAAGACACTCTGCTCGGTATGCGCGTGGTAAAGAGCTTTAATGCCGAGAAGATAGAGGAAGAGAAATTCGGGCGCGGCAACAGTAGGTTTTTTGACATAAAGCGGCGCGTATACGTCGTCATGGGACAGTTCCAGGCGCTCAACCGCCTGTGCGAAGGAATTTTATATATAACCGTAGTCATTGCAGGCGCACTTTTTCTTATACGCGGCAGCATAGATGCAGGTGATATGATTGCATATCTTCTGTACGTGACAACTTTTATCGCCTCCGTGAAGCAGATAGTCGATTTCGCCGAGCAGTATCAGCGCGGCATGAGCGGCATAGAGCGTTTCTTTGAGATAATGGACGTTGAGCCTGAGATAAAGGATAAACCGGAGGCGCGCGAGCTGCACCTTGACAGTGCCGATATAAAATTTGAAAACGTGAGCTTTTCCTATAATGACGGAGGAGAGTGCGTGCTTAACGGCATCACCCTCGACATACCCGCGGGCAGCCGTACGGCGCTCGTCGGACCCTCCGGCGGGGGAAAGACGACGATGTGCTCGCTTATCCCGCGCTTTTACGACGTGAGAGACGGCAGAGTGACGGTAGGCGGCGAGGACGTGCGCGATGTCACGCTCGGCAGCCTGCGTGATAAGATAGGCGTGGTTCAGCAGGACGTATATCTTTTCTCGGGCAGCGTGCGCGAGAATATAGAGTACGGCAAGCCGGGAGCAACGGACGGGGAGATAGAGGCGGCGGCGCGCCGTGCGGGAGCGCATGAGTTTATCATGAGTCTGCCCGACGGATATGACACCTACGTGGGAGAGCGCGGGCTTAAGCTCTCGGGTGGGCAGAAGCAGCGCATATCCATTGCGCGGACATTTTTGAAAAATCCGCCGATACTCATTCTTGACGAGGCGACAAGCGCCCTTGACAACGAGAGTGAAAGAATAGTGCAACATTCGCTCGACGAGCTGTCGCTCGGCCGCACGGCGATAATCGTCGCGCACAGGCTGAGCACGGTAAAGAACGCCGACAAGATAGTGGTCGTCACACCCGACGGCATAGCGGAACAGGGAACGCATGAAGAACTGCTCGCACGCGGCGGCGTGTACGCCGCACTCTACGGAGAGATGAGCTGACCCCTCGCTTTTTGTAAAAAGCTCGGCATAAAGGGGAAAAGCTAAAGCCTTTCCCGTACAAAAGAAAAGCGGCAGCAGCTGTTCGTAAATAAATGAAGGAGAAGCCCTCAGCGTGAGGACTTCTCCTTTGTAGTTTACGTATAGTATATGTCGCTTTTTCGGGAAAAGCTGCGCAAAGGCGACTGCGTTTACTTCTCCTCGCAGAGAACCGCATCCTCGGCGACGAGCGTCCAGCTTTCCTTTAAGCGCATATCGCCGTGCACACGATACCAACGGCAGGGGGTGAAGGCGTTGCCGTTGTTCGTGTCGACCGACCAGTTCCATGAGTGCAGCGCGTATTGGTCGTGCGCCGTCTTGTCACCCCAGTCAATCTTCTTGCCCGTAAACGGATTTACGGGTGAGTCGATTACCCCCGAGACGGCAAGTGTCGGTACATCCGCGTTCGTCATAAACGTGCTGTCGCACTTAAAGCCCTCGGCATTAAAATCCTTTACGAGCAGCAGCGGGTAAAAGCCCTCAAGGTCGATGCCGTCGTCAAGGAGCATGTCCTCCCGCTGATTAAAGTTAAATCCGTGGTCGGAGACAAGGATTATACGCGTATTGTCGTATATGCCCTCCTCGCGCAGATAGTCAAACCAATCGCACAGGCGCATGAGCGACGCTATATTCGCCTGATAGTTCGCCATGGTGGCTACACTGTCGACCTTTAGCGTCTTGCCGTCATATACAAAGCGGTCGGGGTGCTCCTCGGCATATTTTCTGTTGTCAACATGCTTCTTCGGCTCAAACTCACCCTCCTGCAGCAGCATTGGGTCATGAGTCGTCTCATTCGACATCATAAGAAACGACAGTCCGTCCGTGTCCTCGATACGCGTCATATTCTTCATCTGCTCGAGCACCTCATAGGAATCCATGAAGTTTGAATACAGCCCGTCCGCAGTGTACAGGTCGCCGTCGTAGGTCTGCTGCCAGCCCGTACCGGCTTCCTCCTTTTTCGAGCTGCTGTTGTACGATCCGTTGTTGTACAGCACATTCTGGAGCAGCAGAGGAGAGGCCTTCGTAATTCCGAAACAGAAGAAATTACGCTTGTTTGAACGTATCACGCTCTTCTTTATCGACGGGTCGGAGAAATGTCCCTTTGTTATAAATGCGGAAATCCCCTCGTACTTGTCGTAGATTGACAGGTCGGGGATGAGCTTATATCCCGCATACGGCGGGTCAAAGACCGTGACAGACGCTCCCTCCCGTGAGAAGAGCACGGGCATGACCGAGAGCGCCTCATTCTGCTTGTCCTTAAGCGACTCATTTACCCGTGCGTTTATCTTCGCGGGAGTATATTCATACCCGCCGAAAAGCGACGGTGTACAAAAATTCGTATTCTGACCGAACGAAATTACATTGTCATACCACGTAAAGCCGTCGAGGCGACTCTTCAGCTCGGGGATCTCGTTAAAAATATACGGCAGATAAACATTCATCGCGCGGTCAAGCATGATGACTACGACGTTTTTGCCGTTTTTCTTAAGTGTAAAATGAGGTGAACTCTCCGACTGCGTGCGCGCGATATCGCTGACGCTGCGGAAAACGCCGACGGTGTTTATGCAGCTCATACACATGAGCGCCGCGGTGCATACGCACACGGCGGAAGAGGCTTTCTTCTTTAACAGGTGCGCGGCAAAAAGCAATACCGCGCCCGTAAGGACGAGCACCGCAAGGTTGAGCAGCTTCTCTGAGCGCTCAAAGCTCATGCCTCCGTCGTAGGTCAGCAGGGAAGAGAGATTTCCGAGCTTCCTGCCGAAGAACATATAGTCGACGGTGACAACCCCCGCGAGCACGAGAGAGGCGCGGTCAAAGAGCGTGCGTGCGCCCTCTCCCGCCATACGGTAGAATATTCCCGCCCATATGACAAAAGTACCGAGCGCGAGGCAAAAGGACGAGAGCGCATACCACGCGGGATGATAAAAGAGCGAGATATCAACAAACTCCTCGGGAGATGCCTTGATTATCGTAGTCGGGATGAGCAGTCCCGTGAATACCGCAAGATACAGCGCGCAGGCAAAAAACAGTCTGCCGTCGGAATGAACCGACACGCCGCGCGACATATGCCCGAGCAGCTTCTTTATATAAGGCATTGCAAGCGGCATTTCAAGTGCGGCTGCTGCCGCGACAAATAGCAGTACGCGCAGAGGCGAGAGCGCCCCGTAGAAGAAAAGCCCGTATACGAGCACGCCGATACCCGCGGCGGAGCAAAAATACCGCAGCGCCGTATACGCTCCCTTTACCTTTGTCACAAAGGTTTTCGCGAGCGAGAAAAGGTTATTTAACGTCCAGTAGAAAACAAGCCCCGACGGCGACGAATAGAGAAATACAAGGAAGAAAAGCGCCATGCAGTACAGCTGAATTTTCGTCTTCGTCAGGCTGTCGCGCGTGAAGATAACGCAGCTCACGAGATTTACCGCCGTCATGATAAACGGCAGCAGATTTACCGTAAGTCCGGCTATATGAATAAGCCCGTCGGGCGCACCCATATCGGAGATCGGTCCGAGCGAGACGCCGCCGAGCAGCTTAGGATTTGAGAGGAAACGGTAAGCCGCGATGAAAAAGGGAATTTCGAGCAGCAGAGAGGCAGCACCCTTGAGAACATATGTCGGCTTGTAGCCGTTCTGTCTGTAGTATGTCTGCAGCATGAGCATACGCTCATCCCCGCGAAAGGTCTTTTTAATATGGTCAACGCCCTTTTTCAGGCGCATTTCCGTCTGCTTTTCCTCCTCCTGCAGCTCATCCGCGCGCCTGTAGAGCGGCAGAACAAGCAGGTTCATAAAGAGGCTGAGTGCGACGACCGAAAGCGCCGGGTCACCGAGCAGTCTTTGCGAGAGCGCATATATTACTTCAAAGATAAGCTCAAGAGGCTTTATAAGTAATGTTCCGAGTATATCAAAAAATGACATCTTTTATTCTCCATGCGTATTTGACGCCTCTGCAAGCTTTTTTTCGATAAAATCCGCGGCGCGGACCGCTCCCTCTCCCGGGTATGCCCATGTTTCCCCGCGCACCTCTCTCCGTCCCTCGGCAAATCGCGAATCGGTAAGGCATTCATCTATCATTGTGCGCAGGTCTGCGGCGTTCTCTTTTGTCAGCTCACGCCCGATACGGGGGAGAGCCGAGAATGTCCAGAGCGGACGCTCAAGCCACCAGGCATCATACGGTCCGTAGTCAAAGTCTGCGGACGCGTATATCACGGGCTTGTCGTATACGAGTGCAAAGTCAAATATTACACCCGAGAAATCGGAAATAAGTATATCTGCGCGGCGCAGCACCTCGAAATTGTCGCTGTCGCGATTCCACTCGAGCGACGGGCTGTCGGGGTACTCCGCCATGAGCGACTCTATCATATCCTTTTCGGAGGTAAACGACTGCGGATGCGGGCGGATAATTATATGATATCCCGTTGAGAGAAGTTTGTCTATAATGCTCCCGCCTATCCTGCTGAAAATCGCGCTCTTGCCCCATGACGGAGCAAGCAGCACCGTGCGCTCATGCGGCGGCAGGGGCGGCGCTTCCCTCAGGCGGCGGAGCATGTCGTCCATATACGGTATGCCTATCTTGCATATCTGTTTTGTGCGCGTGCCGCGCATACTCTCAAGCTCCCTTATATCCCTCTCCTGATAGTCGCCCGATATCATCACCGCGTCATAGTAGTCAAGCCCGAACATACGGTAGGTGCTCGCCTCGCTTGCCGCATGGAGCAGATGAAGATAAAGCCGCACATCCTTTGAGCGCTTCCATTGATAAACGTCAAGCCCGGGGGTGGTCGAGAGGACCACATCCGCCTTTATGAAATTCAGCTTTGCGAAAGCCCTGTTACCCTCTCCTATAAACTGCGGGTGAACGTGCGGCAGCGGGCAGTCAAGCGCCGGATCGTCAGGCGAGGCGGTCATATAGCTCACGTCCACCGAGCGCGCGTCAAGCTCGCGCAGAACGGGCAGAAAAACACTGTAGTACCTCTTATCGTCGGAGAAGAGAACGAGGCGCTGCCTCTTCGTATCGGCTGCCGCCTCACCCTTTCCTCCGTGCAGAAGAAACCGCAGCTTGACGAGCCACGCCTTGAACATATACACGGCGGCACCGAGCACTCCGACGAGTATCGCGAAAAGCATACTGCCCGTGCCCGGGTCTATATACAGCCTCATTTTGTCCGCTCCTTGATTTTATTATTCAACAGACTGTTATTTTACACCTTTTGACGCAGAAAGTCAATATCCGACAGGTTAACAAACGTCGTCAGCTGACCGAACCCGCGCCGCGAACGTACATCGCGTGCAGCCTTTTTTTAAGCTCACCGTTCTCGGGCAGCGAAAGCCCGGGGTCGCGCCGCTCGGTGTCACGGGCACAGGCGAAGGCCTCACGCAGCATCTCGCTGTCCGATACGAGATTTGCCACGGCAAAGCTCAGCTCCCCGTGCTGCTTCGCCCCTCCCGCAGTGGGCAGGAAGTCGCCCGGGCCTCTCATTTTCAAATCAATTTCGGCTATCTTATATCCGTCCGAATACTCATGCAGCGCGCCGAGACGCTCGCGTGCCTGTTCGGTTTTACTGTCCGAGACGAGGACGCAGTAGGATTTTTTTTCGCCTCTGCCGACTCTGCCGCGCAGCTGATGCAGCTGGGCAAGTCCGAACCGCTCCGCATTCTCCACTATCATGAGCGTCGCCTCGGGCACGTTCACTCCGACCTCTATCACGGTCGTGCTGACGAGCACGTCAAGTGCCCCCGAGGCAAAGTCGCGCATGGTTCGTTCCTTGTCTGCGGATTTCATTTTGCCGTACATAGTGCCGATGTGCAGCCCGGGCAGTCTCTCGCGCAGTCCTGCGGCGCATTCGGTGACGGACGTAAGATGCGTCCCCGCCTCTCCCGGTCTGTAGTCAAGCCCGACAAGCTCATTTTCTTCCGAGTCCACCGCGGGACACACGACGTAGACGCGCCCGCCCTCGTCGACATTTTTCTTTATAAATGCGTCGAGCCGTGTGCGATATCCGCCGTCGACGACGAACGTATCAACCTTTTGCCTGCCGGGGGGCAGCTCATCTATACGCGAGGAGGCGAGGTCTCCGTAAAGAATGAGCGACAGCGTGCGCGGAATGGGTGTCGCACTCATAACGAGCATATGTGCTCCCTCTCCCTTGCGGCAGAGACTCGCGCGCTGCTGCACACCGAACCTGTGCTGTTCATCGGTTATAACCAGGGCAAGGCGGGAGAACTCCACGCCGTCCGATATCAGCGCATGAGTGCCTATTATTATATCCGTCCTGCCCGATGCGATGTCCGCGAGCGCCTGCCCCTTCTGCTTTGCTCCGAGTGAGCCCGTGAGCAGGGT
>CAKSEI010000040.1 GCA_934446285.1 uncultured Eubacteriales bacterium
ATGGTATGCCTTGTCGTAAACGGCACTCTGACCGAAGGAGAGCGGTACGCTCAGAGCATTGTTTCCGCCTTTCCGTGCGTAAAGACGGTTCTGCTCAATTATAACGAAAAGAATACAAACGTAGTCCTCGGCGACAGATACGAGGTGCTGTACGGAGACGGCATCATACGCGACAAGCTTTGTTCGAATACATATGAAATCTCCGCGCCGTCATTTTATCAGATAAACCGCGACACCGCCGAGGCGCTCTACCGACACGCCGCCGAGCTTGCGGAAATAAAGCCGGACGACAGAGTAGCCGACCTCTACTGCGGCATAGGCACAATAGGACTGAGTGCTGCGGCAGAGTACGAGATGAGCACTCTCATCGGCGTGGAGATAGTGCCGGAGGCTGTGGAAAATGCACGCAGAAACGCAGAGCTGAACGGCATAAAGAACGCCCGTTTCTACTGCGGAGACGCAAACGACAGCCACATAGACACCTGCAATAAAATATTCGTCGATCCACCGAGAAAGGGGCTGTCTCCCGCGCTCATCTCGCGCATGGCGGAGCTTGCCCCGGAAAGAGTGGTATACATCTCGTGTGCGCCCGACACGCTCGCACGCGACATTGCCTCCCTCTCAAAGTTCGGATTTTCGACAGACGAGATTTTTACATACGATATGTTCCCGCGCACGGCACATACGGAATCCCTTACCGTACTCAAGCCGAAAAAATAAAAATACAGGAGAAAAAGTCATGAGCAAATTTGACCCATTAAAGGATATGCTTGCGGCGTGTGAGGAGGAGAGTCTGACACTTTCCTTTGACAAAATCGAAAAAATAATGCGCCGGCCGCTCTGCAACTCAGCATTTATTTACGCGGAATACTGGAGCGTGGCGGACGGGCATATACTGCCCAACACAATAAAATCGGCGGGGTATAAGATAACCTCGGTCGATTTAAAAAACAAACGCATTTCACTTAAAAAAATCAGAAAAACCACGGAGAAACCCATGAAAAAAATCAGAATGGGCGTCATAGGTCTCGGAAACCGCGGCCACGGCGTCATGAATAACGTCATCCTTAACCTCAAGGACGTTGAGGTCACCGCAGTCTGCGACGAATACGAGGACCGCTGCGAGCGCGCAATCGGAACAGTAAAGGAAAAGAGCGGCAAAGAGCCTTTCTCCACGACCGACTACCGTGAGCTGTTAAAGAGCGGACTTGTCGATGCAGTCTATGTTGCTACATCTTGGGAGATGCACATAAAGATTTCGATAGACGCAATGCGTGCGGGAGTAGCCGTCGCGATGGAGGTAGGAGGAGCTTACGACATTTCGGAGTGCTACGACCTTGTTAATACATACGAGCAAACGCACACGCCCATAATGCTTATGGAGAACTGCTGCTTTGACAAAAACGAGCTGCTGGCCACGTCCATGGTACGCAAGGGCAAGCTCGGCACGGTAGTGCACTGTGCGGGAGCTTACGCTCACGACCTGCGATCCGAGATAGCGGGAGGAAACGTCAACCGTCACTACCGTCTGCGCAACTACCTCACGAGAAACTGCGAAAACTACCCGACCCACGAGCTTGGACCTATCGCGAAGCTGCTCAATATCAACAGGGGAAATCGAATGGTTTCCCTCGTCTCCGTCGCGTCGAAATCGGCGGGAATGCATGATTATCTCGCGGCAAAGGAGGATGCAGACAAGACGATAGCAGATAAGAATTTCGCGCAGGGCGACATAGTCACGACGATAATCACCTGCGCAGGCGGTGAGACCATACTTCTCAGACTCGATACCACCCTGCCTCGTTTCTACAACCGTGAGTTTACCGTCCGCGGGACAAAGGGTCTCTACGAGCAGGGCAACAACGTATTTTTCCTCGACGGCATGCCCGAGGCGGGAGTACCGGACTTCTATAAGGAGAATTACTCCAACGCCGATAAATACACGGATGAGTTTATGCCCTCGATATGGAAGGATATAACCGAGGAACAGAAGCAGACGGGTCACGGAGGAATGGACGGATTTGAATTTCTCGCATTCACCGATGCGCTGAAGAACGGCAAGGAAATGCCGATAGACGTCTACGACGCAGCGGCATGGATGTGTATCTCGGCTCTCTCCGAACGCTCAATAGCGCAGGGCGGCGCGCCGCAGAGCATCCCCGACTTCACGAACGGCAAGTGGGTAATAAGAGAGCCTAAGGACGTAGTGGAGCTTTAAGAAAACCGCGTAAAAACCCGCAAAAGTCACGGCAGGGCGGCTCTTTTGCCTCCCTGCCTTTTTTGCGTCAAAAAAGGCACTTCCCTGAGGGAAGTGCCTCTTTTTTCGATTACGCCTTACTCCTCGTCCTTTTTCGGAGAGACGATAAGGTTTACTATTATACCGAGAATGAGCGCGCACGCAACCTCGGTGAGCGTTACTGCATTGAAAGATACAGTCATGCCGCCGATGCCGGCTATCAGTATAACCGATACGACGAAGAGATTCTTATTCTGACCGAGGTCAACCGACTGTATCATCTTAAGACCGGATACCGCGATAAAGCCGTAGAGCGTTATGCAGACGCCGCCCATTACACAGCTGGGAATTGTCGCGAGGAACGTCGTAAACGGAGCTACGAACGATGCCACCATGCACATTATCGCCGTCGCGAGGATAGTGACAACCGAGGCGTTGCCCGAGATGGCTACACAGCCTACCGACTCACCGTATGTCGTATTGGGGCAGCCTCCGAAAAGTGCACCGAATACAGAGCCTACACCGTCACCGAGCAGAGTCCTGTGCAGTCCCGGTTCCTCAAGCAGGTCGCTGTCGATAATGCTTGAGAGGTTCTTGTGGTCGGCAATGTGCTCGGCAAATACAACGAAAGCAACCGGTACATATGCCACGGCAATCGTCGCGATGAACTCGGGAGTAATGTCCTTAAAGCCGTCAAACGCCTTTGCAAAGGTGAACGCAGGCAGCCACTGCATATTCTGGAACTTTGAGAAATCTATTATCTGAAGTGCGGCAATATCAGCGCTGTTGCCGATTACCGTAAAGATTGCAGCCACGGCGTAGCCTGCGCATATACCGATGATGAAGGGTATCATCTTGAGCATCTTTTTGCCGTATACCGAGCAGGTGATGGTAACGAGGAGCGTTACCAGACCGCATATCATGCAAATATAGGGAGAAGCATTCTGCACGAGGACACCGTCGACCTCATGCGAAACATTACCCGTGGAGAAGTCGCTTATTGCGTTGCCCGCGAGCGAAAGACCGATTATCGCGACCGTAGGACCGATAACGACTGCGGGCATGAGCTTATTTATCCACTTGACGCCTGCAATCTTGACGACAACAGCGATAACAACGTATACAAGCCCTGCAAAAATCGCACCTATGATAAGTCCGGCGTGACCCGCAGCAGCAGAAGTCGCCCCGGCGAAAGCCGCAAGCATAGAGCCGATGAAGGCGAAAGACGAGCCGAGAAATACGGGGCTTTTGAATTTCGTGAAGAGAAGGTAAACGATAGTTCCGACTCCCGCGCCGAAGAGAGCTGCGGACTGGGACATGCCGTTTCCGACAATTGACGGGACAGCGATAGTTGCCGCTAAGATAGCGAGCAGCTGCTGGAACGCGAATACAAGGACGCGGCCGACGGGCGGCTTATCCTTTACACCGTAAGTAAGTTTCATGATGTTCCTCCGTTTTTTGCACTTTTGTGCTTCATTTATATTGAGCGGCAGAGCCGTATCAACCGTATAGTTCGACGCACATTCTGTCATCGTAAGGCGGTATTCTTACGTATATGCGTTCGCTTTTTGACGTAGGCACGTTCTTGCCTACATAGTCACCGCGTATGGGCAGCTCTCTATGTCCGCGGTCGACGAGCACCGCGAGCTGAACGCTCTTCGGTCTGCCGAAACGCAGCAGCCCCTCGAGAGCCGCACGTGCCGTCCGTCCCGTATAGAGTACGTCATCGACGAGCACAACGTGCTTTTCCCCGATATCAAAGGGAATGTGAGAGTCGGAGAGCACCGGCTCGTCATTTTTCTTCTCAAGGTCGTCGCGATAAAATGTTATGTCAAGCTCCCCGACGGGTACGCGCGTACCCTCAATCTTTTCTATATTGTCGGAAATCATCTCGGCAAGCGGCACACCCCTGCGTCGTATACCGACGAGGCAGACCCCGCCCGCTCCGCCGTTGCGCTCAAGTATCTCGTGAGATATGCGCCGCGTCGCGCGCTCAAGCGCCGCATTGTCCATAATAGTAGCCTTGTAATCCGCCATTTTTTCTCCCGACAAAACAAAACGCCGTGCAGATGCACGGCTAATCGCATAACTTTCCCGCATGGGTATACGCAACCTTTGCCGGCATCTCTGTACCGTCCTTAAAAGGGTTTTTTCTTATCTCGTAGATTATATCACCTTTTCGCCGCTTTGTAAACAGAAAAATCAAAAAAAGTTAAAATTTTTTTGGGGGCTTGGGCGTGCCCCATCCTCTGTTTTTTTGTCGTATGTTATTGATTTTAGAGTTTAAATGTTGTATAATTGATGACGGTAAAAAACTGACTAAGGAGTGTAACAATGAAATATTCAGCAGAAGTTGAAAGCATGTGTCCTCTTGCCAAGGCTGCATACCACGGTCCCGCTCCCATCCCGCAGGAGGGAAAGTGGACTCAGGCCATGGAGATAAAGGATATCTCCGGCTTTACTCACGGTATCGGCTGGTGCGCACCGCAGCAGGGAGCGTGCAAGCTCTCTCTCAATGTCAAGGAGGGCATAATCCAAGAGGCTCTCGTAGAGACGGTAGGATGTTCCGGCATGACTCACTCGGCTGCCATGGCGTCCGAGATACTCGTTGGCAAGACGCTGCTTGAGGCGCTCAACACCGACCTCGTATGCGACGCCATCAACACGGCGATGCGCGAGCTCTTCCTCCAGATTGTCTACGGTCGTACACAGACCGCCTTCTCCGAGGACGGACTGCAGATAGGCGCGGGACTCGAGGACCTCGGAAAGGGACTTCGCTCGCAGGTCGGCACTACATATGCAACCCTCGCAAAAGGTCCGCGTTACCTTGAGCTTGCCGAGGGCTACATAACTAAGGTTGCCGTTGATAAGGAAGGCGCGATTATCGGCTACAAGTTCGTTCATCTCGGAAAGATGATGGACATGATAAAGGGCGGTATGGACGCAAACGAAGCATATGAAAAAGCAAGCGGTCAGTACGGACGCGTCGCAGACGCCGACAGACTCATCGATCCGCGCAAAGAGTAATAAGGGAGGAGTTAATCACTATGGCATTATTTGAGAGCTACGAAAGAAGAATAGACCAGATAAACGCAGAGCTTGCCCGCCACGGTATCTCTTCCATAGAGGAAGCCAAGGAAATCTGCGACAAGTACGGCGTTGACGCCTACGGCATCACAAAGGGCATTCAGCCGATATGCTTTGAGAACGCGGCATGGGCTTACGAGGTAGGTGCTGCCATCGCACTCAAGGAGCAGGTAAAGAGCGCGGCAGAGGCTGCGGAAAAGATAGGTCTCGGTCTGCAGTCATTCTGCATTCCCGGCTCGGTCGCAGACGACCGTAAGGTCGGTCTCGGCCACGGTAATCTCGGCGCAATGCTTCTGCGCGACGAGACAAAGTGCTTTGCATTTCTCGCAGGTCATGAGTCCTTTGCGGCAGCAGAGGGCGCTATCGGACTTGCAAAGAGCGCAAACAAGGCACGTAAGGAGGACCTGAGAGTTATCCTTAACGGTCTCGGCAAGGATGCGGCACAGATTATTTCCCGCATCAATGGCTTTACCTACGTTCAGACGAAGTTTGACTACTATACCGGTAAGGTTGAGATAGTACGCGAGATAGCATACTCCGACGGCGAGCGCGCAAAGGTTCGCTGCTACGGCGCAGACGACGTCCGCGAGGGCGTTGCAATCATGCACCTTGAGGGAGTCGATGTCTCCATCACGGGTAACTCGACTAACCCGACCCGTTTCCAGCACCCCGTTGCGGGAACGTACAAGAAGGAATGCATCGAGCAGGGCAAGAAGTACTTCTCCGTTGCCTCCGGCGGCGGTACGGGACGTACACTCCACCCCGACAACATGGCTGCAGGTCCTGCATCCTACGGCATGACCGATACAATGGGACGTATGCACTCCGACGCTCAGTTCGCAGGCTCGTCCTCCGTGCCCGCACACGTTGAGATGATGGGGCTCATCGGCATGGGCAACAACCCGATGGTCGGCGCTACCGTTGCCGTCGCCGTCGCGGTTTACGAGGCACTTAACAAGTAATAAAAGCGCTTGGCGCTTGAAAAAGGCTCTCGGTTTCACCGAGAGTCTTTTTTGTGCAAAGCAAAATAACACTCGACGGGTGTCCCGTCATAACAGCATTTGCATAAAAAAACCTCCCGCGGGTGTCCCGCAGGAGGTTTCGGTTTATTTGTCGGTTTTATTTAAGACTTTATGCAAGCGCCTTGCCGAGGTCCATGCATGATGCTATTGCCTCGTCGTCGGGCGTTTCGTTGCATATTACGAAGTCGCACGCCATGACTGCTCCGTCGGAGCGGCATGTATCGTCCCAGTTGCGCATCCATTCTCCGTCACCCCAGCCGTATGAGCCGAAGAGTGCCGTCTTTTTGCCGCTGAGTTTAGACTCGCACGCACTGAACATAGGCGCGAACTCCTCTTCCTCAAGCTCCTCAGAGCCCATGGACGGGCATCCGAATGCTATCGCGTCAAAGTTGTCCATCATGGACGCGTCAAACTCTGCTGCCCTAAAGACCGTCGTCTGTGCGCCTGCCTCCGCAGCGCCCTCCGCGACGGCATTTGCCATTGCCTCGGTGTTTCCCGTGCCGCTGTAATAAACTATTGCTACCTTACTCATTTTTTCTCTCTTTTCCTCTCTTTTCCTATATATCAGCCGGCTACTGTCAGCCGTTCAACTGATTTCCCTTTTGAATGCAGCACGGTGTATATATCCGTGCACTTTTTGTATTTTTTAAAAAGTCTGCGCGCCGACTCCTCGTCGCCGTAAACCTTCCAGCAGCCGGAGCATTTGAATCCATTCGCGCCCTTTTCTATAAAGCCGCAGACATCCTCTGGCGGATACCCGAGAAAAAGTCCTACCTCATGCGGAAATTCCGTGCTTTCGCCTATGCGCTTCATCAGGTGAGCGATGCACCCCGCGGGACAGTGCGAAACATAGCCTCTGTCGCGCAATAGTCTGCTCGCCTGCTCGTTCTTTAAATCTTTCGACAGCTGCGACGTGCGGTAGAGGTAAATCAGCGCCCTGCCCCCGCGCATACAGAGCGGTATCATTCGCAGACCCTTCTTGCATAACACCCTGTTCCACCTGCGGAGCGAGTCGCAAAGCTCCCTGCTGTCGGTGAACACGCAGGAAAACATATTGCCCGTTTTCATGCCCGCCAGAGTCGGCGAGCAATTTCTGATGATAATTTCCTCGGACACTGCCGCCTCAGACTGCGTGCTGCTCTAAAATGCTCTTGAGAGCCGCGATAGAGCTGCTGTGCGAGCGCGCTATCCTGGTCTGTCCGCCTTTCGTCTCGTTAAGCGCAAAGCGCACCATCTTGTGCGAGACGGTATTGGTGAAAAGGACTAACAAATCGGGCGATCCGATATTCTTAAGTCCGCTTTCCATTTTCGGATATATTTTCGCCTTGCATTTGTATTCACTGCAAAGATCCTTGTATCTTCGAGTCATACATTCATTTCCGCCGACTATAACTATACTCATTATTCCCCTTGGGTTAGCGCAAGCTAACTTGACTTTTTAAAAAATACAGGCAATCTGCCTTTACAGCATTAAGTATAGCAAATAAAAGAAGCCGTTTCCGCTCCGAAAAGGCGCAATGCGGCTCCGAAAAGGCAATTTTTTTACTTATCCCCGGCATTTTCCAGCCTGTATTCCGTCGGAGACATGCCCTTGACCGAGCGGAAAGCGACTGCAAATTTGCTTGAATTGTCATACCCGTGGCAATTTGCTATCTCGAGCACCGTTTTGTCCGTGTATTCGAGCATATACGCGGCGGACTCCATCTTTCGTGTCTTTATATACGAGTAGAAAGAAACGCCATATACCGCCTTGAACAGGGTCTTGAGCGCAGTCTCTGAGACGTGGAATTTTTTTGCCGCCATCCCGATGGTGACCCGCCCGTCCATATTCTCCGCGAGGTACTCAGCGACGCTCTTCGCGAGAGACGCCTGTGAAGGTGCTACGGGTTTAGAGGAGCTTGCCCCTTCGACTGTTTTATAAACACTTAAAAAGAGCATAAGCTCGAGAATTTTTATCTTTGAATATCCAAGGCGTATATCATCAGGTACATTGTACAGCTCGGAAAAGATATGCTCGACGGAGGAATTTGAGCGTGCGATAAAGTACCCTCCTTCGCCGCAGAATTTTTTCTCTATCGCCGTGGGCGACACCGCGACATCCTGAAGAAAGCAGGACATACACTCAGGCGCGCTCGCCGTATTGATGCTGATTATCATGCCGTGATAGTGTCTGAGCGGAAAACTCAACTCAGGCGAAAGGCATTTTCGCTCCACTATCATAAGGTCTCCCTCGGAGATATAGCAAAGCTGTCCGTCGACACCGCACTCGAGCCGTCCCTCTCTGCAATGATATATCTCAAAAACACCGCCTTCCGCGCCATGCGCACCGCGCTCCGCCTTGCGCCCGCTCTCAGTGTGGGAGGAGACATACGAGACGGTTATCCCCGGAAAGACGGTGTATTCCGAATAGGAAAAGCCGTCCGATGTCCCGTTTGTTTTATTTTTATTTTCCGTTGCTTCCATACATACTATGATAGTACACCCGCGCCGTTTTGTCAAGAATTCAGACGAAAACCGCCGAGGAAAATTGCCTGAGACGCGCTGATGCACTTTTATTTAATAAAGTACGAACAAGTAAAAACGGCAAATCTCCTCGTGGATTTGCCGTTTTTTGGTGCTCCTGTGGAGAATCGAACTCCAGACACCTTGATTAAAAGTCAAGTGCTCTACCAGCTGAGCTACAGGGGCGTACCAGATATTTTACCATAGTATAATACCACAATACGCCGATTTTGTCAATAGTTTTTTCTCTATCGACAGTGAAATGTTTGATTTTTCACAGCTCAACGGGTGCGCCGCCCGAGAGACGTGACTTCTCCGCGGCAAGGCATACAAGATGCGACTCTATTGAGCGGTCTATCGACGTTATCGACTTTGTATTTACCGGTTCTCCGCGCAAAAGGGCGAGAAAATCGGCGAAAAGTCTGTCGTCGCCGCCGCCGTGCCCCCCGAGGTCGTCGGCGATTTTTGTTATGTCTATTATCTCGTGCGACTTCTCAAATACTGTCACCTCGATAGTATTCGTTCCCATGTCGCCCTCAATGTCTCCGAGCGTGCCGAGAATCTTTATCGTCCGCCCGCTCTTTGAGTTAAAGCTGCTCATGATAAAGCTCACCGCGATATCATCCTCCAGCCACATGTTCACGATCTCATGGTCCACAACATTGTTGTCGCACGCATAAACGCACCTGCCGTACTGACCGTGCTTCAGTGCCTCGGTGATATTCTCTTCTGTCGGCTCATGCGCCACGACGTCTACGGGCCAGCCGGTGTATCCCGACTTAACTCTGTCTATATAATGCTTTTTCGCGCTGTACGGGCAATCGTCGACGTATTTGCAGTCAAGGCAGTATTCGGCAGCGCCCGAGGGCATGTTTTCGCGCTTAAAGTGCTTGAGTGAGCCGTAGCTAGATACGCTCTTACACCTCTTGCCGCACAGCCAGAGAAGTATATCGGTATCGTGACATGATTTAGCTAAAATCATCGGACATGACGTTTCGCTGTTGCGCCAATTTCCGCGCACATACGCGTGTGCCTGATGCCAATATTCGACACGCTCCATCGCCTGAACGGTCACGACGTCCCCGATAACTCCCGAATCGATTATTTCCTTTATCTTCTGATAAAAAGGCGTGTAGCGCAGCACGTGACATACGAGGACCTGTCGCCCGAGGCTCTTTGCCGTGTCGCGTATGTCTATACAC
>CAKSEI010000041.1 GCA_934446285.1 uncultured Eubacteriales bacterium
CTTCCAAGGGGATGCGACGGTCGCGATAAAAGAGGGCGACAACACCTCGATAAGTTCCGATCAGCTGAAGAAATTCGGCATCGACCCGACAAATCCCGCTCACGAGCTTTTTTACACATACAACGGAGTCAACAGCTATATCATTTTCTCAGAAAAGACGGATGACGGATATTATGCCTATTCATATCTCTTCGATATCATCGCTCACGTTCCCGCCGATAAGGTGGAGTGCCTTGAGTGGAATTTGACGCAGTGGGTGGAGCCGGCATTCTTCCAGAGAAATATATCAAAGGTCGCGTCGATAGCCGTTGAGAGCGAGGACACGGATATTGTCTTTGATCTGCAGACCGTACCGCAGTCTGACGGCAAATCGGACCTTATTGTCCGCGCGAACGGCAAGCTGCTCGATACAAAGAACTTCAGAGAGTTTTACAAGGTCATTCTGACGCGCGAGATACGCGGTCAGACGGACGAGAGACCCTCAGGTGGGGCGAAGGCCTATCTTACGGTTACGGTGACGACCGACGCGGGCACGAAGATAGAGTACGGATTCTACCGTATGTCGACCCAAAGGACAGTTCTTACGATAAACGGAGTCGGCGGATTTTATCTTGTCAGCTCGTCGGTGGATGAGCTTGTCAGCGACGCGAAAAAAGCGGCGCTCGACATACCCGTCGACGCGTACGACAGAAAGTAGGGAAAACGTGAAAAAGAAAGCTCTTGCCGCTCTCGCGGCAGCTGCCGCCGTACTGCTCACATCCTGCGGCGCACGCACCGCCTTTTCCGAATGGAAGGACGAAAGCGGCAGTGCCTTTACCGTAGACGGCAGGGACGTGATGAAAAGCGAGGTCGCGTATTATTTTTCAAACGAGCGCAGCCTTGATAAAAAAAGCTCGGACGCGGAGCTTTTTGGGGAAAAGGTGCTGCCCGATATCATCTTCCCGCGCGCGGCGGAGAAGGTTGCGGACGAGCACGGCGTTTCGCTTACGGACAAGGAGCAAAAGGGGATAGACAAGTCGGCGGAGGAGCTTGACGGCACGGCAAAGGACGACGCGCAGAAGGCGCTCTGGCGACATATCCTCGAGGGAACTCAGCTGTGTACAAAGCTGCTTGAATACTATCAGAGCGAGGAGACGAGCCCCGCGAAGGCGAGTGACGAGAATATCCGCGCGGCGATAAAAAGCGAAGATTTCGTTCACTTCAAGAGCATTATCATTATGAATGACGACGGCGACGACGTGAATGAGAATATCGCGACAGCCGAGCGCGTGCGCGCGCGTGCGGCAGCGGGTGAGGACTTTGACGCGCTTGCCGCCGAGTATTCGGAAGACCCGGCATACGAGGACAACGGCTGCGACTATTATGTTTTCCGCCATGAAATGATAGCTCCTGTGGAGGACGCGGCGTTTTCGCTTGCCGACGGTGAGCTGTCGGACGTCATAGAGGTGAATGACAGCTATTCGGGCTATAATATCATCCTGCGGCTGCCGACGGACGACGATTGGACGGAGAAAAATTTCGACAACCTGCGCAATAACTACAAGTCATATGTTTTCTATCGCGACATATACGAAAAGGCAGCGGAGTTGTCCGTTTCCGACACGTCGGATATAGACTTCTCGGAGTTTAAATAAAACACCCGGTCGCCTTTTCGGTCGCTTTTCGTGAAAAGCGACGCAAAAGCTTTTGCATATGCATGATGTTTCAGCAAGCGAAAAATTTTACTATATCCGATTTTTTGGGGTTTTTGCCGAGCTTTGCCGGGAAAGCTCGTGAATCTCGCGCATAGCGCGGAAGAGGAGAAACCATCGCCGGGGGTTTCTCCTTGTTTTTTTACGAAAAAATATTGCCGCTTTTTCCTTGCAAAGCTGCAAAAAACCTCGCGCAGCCTTCCTCTGAAAAGCTGACGGTTATTCTATATCGATGCAGCATACCGTTGCGTCGTCGCTGCACGCTGAGGCTGCCGCGCGGAGAATGCGGCGCACGCAGTCCTCGCGGTTTTCGGCGGGCGCATTTTTGCCTCTGCTGCCGTCTTGAGCTTCGCTTTTTTCGCGGCTGCCGCCGTCTCCTCTGTCAAAACTACGTGAGTCGGCTCTGCCGTTACCGCAGTTGCCGTAGCCGTCGCTACCCCCGCTGTCTGTGCACCCGTCGTCGGTTCGGCGGGCTGCCGTGCCGCGCGTTTCGCGCGTCCCGTTTGCGCTTTCACGTGCTGCGCCGCCCGTGAGAAGAGCAGGGGCGAGCGGGGACGAGTCGTCGGCGACACCGTCGCTTACCATTATTACTCTGTCGCCGGGGCGCAGTTCGAGCTTTATCTTGCGCGCGTGCAGCTCCTTGATTATTCCGACGGGTGCGGACGCGGCACCGACCGTATACGCCTCACCCGAGCGGATGAGATATGACGGCGCTGCCCCGCCCTTGATAAAAAATGAGCTGCCGTCATACAAATCAATGCAAAGCAGGTCAACGGTCGCGAAGCATTCATAGCCCTTGCTGCGCAGAAAGGTATTGAGCATATCAAGCGAAAAAGCCGGGTCGTTGCCGCCCTCAAGCATTTTTTCGAGAAAAACACAGCATGTACGCGCGGCGAGCGCCGCATCCGCCCCGCTGCCCATACCGTCGCACAGCAGGGCGTAAAATCTGCCGTCGTGCGAGTCAAAAGACGAAAACGCATCTCCGCAGACCTTCTCTCCCCGCTTGCGGGTACTCAGCGCACAGAAGTGAGCGGACAAACGCACATCGCTTTTTGCGCGGATTGTTATAAATTCGTTATCCGATATTATCTCCGGCGGGGCAAAGGAAATGCCGCTCGCACTCGACAGGCGCTGCCGCAGAGTCTCGGGGTCGGGGGTAACGCCCGCGCTGTGCGCTATCCTGGCGACAAGGCGTTTTTGCCGTGAGCCGATAACGGTGAGAGCCTCGACTCTGAAGCCCGCTGCGGTGAGCGCAACGCGGCACGCACCAGAGCTTTGCGCGTCGAACGGCAGACTGTCTCCGCCGTCGAGCGCGGAGCGTATGAGGTCAGCCATCATGTCGAAATCTTCCGCAAAGGCGCGGGTCACATCCCCTCCCGGATGCACCTTTTCACTCAGGCTGTAAAAAATAGCAGAGATGGAACGGAGCGCAGCGGACGCCGACTGAAGCCGCGTCCCCGTGCAGTCCGCGCTCAGATGCTCGCGCTCCGCCTCAAAAAAGTCGGGGTCGTCGGGCGTGCGCGAGGTAAAAGGATTTGCCCGCGGCAAAATCCCGTATCTTTCGAGCGGAGCATAGAGAACGGAGGCGAGGGCAATCTCGGGAAGAAAACCGTGCACGGCGCCGAAGCCGCCCGAGAACGACGCGTATATCATACATCCGACAGCCCCGCCCCCGACACCGAGCAGCGTGCTGCGCGCCTTGCCGCAGATAAGCCCCGCGAGGGCAAAGGCGGGAGCGTAGCGGCTCATACCCCCGAGTCCCCATGCAAGTCCCGCTACGCATCCCCTCGCACCTCCGCCCTGACGTGCAAGATACGCTACCGCCGTAAAGCCGATAAGATATGACGGAGCGAGCGAAAAAAGCTGCGTGCCGTCGAGCGCACACGAGGCGGCATAGAGAGCGATATATATTCCGCTCTCGTATGCGGGGCTGAAGCGCTTTGTCCCGTCAAAGAGTGCCGCGAAGCATACCGCGGCAGCGCCCGCCGCGGGAATGCCCGCAAGCGCGCATATAAATCCGCGCACGGAAAAAGACTCGGTTATCAGGCGCAGAATCCCGTAAAGAAGCATTCCGCCGCCCGCAAAGCCTGCGCGTGAGCGCGCCGAAGGGGTGCCGCGTTGCAGCCCCGCCGTCAGGCGCGCACACGTGAGCAGCACGTATACTACGGGCAGTATAACATCGGTGCGAACGAGCGCACCGAGCACGCAGAATACACCGACGAGGGGTATTTTTTCATTTACGGCGCATATAAGAGCGCAGCCGAAAGGCATTATCCCGCCGAATGCTGTCGCTCCGCCCGCAGCAAATGAGCCAAGGCAGAGCAGAGCCGTGCGCACTGCACTTTTTACTGCCTCGCACAGCCTGTCCGCACGCTCCGTCGGGCTTTTTTTATCACGGCGGTACAGTATCCCCGCCAAAGCTCCGTAAATATAATCAAAGGGCTTGCCGCCTTTTTCTTTTCCCTGCATAAATTTCACCGCATATATTATACAGCACCGGTACTGCGATAAATGTCGCATTGTGCGAAACTCCCCTGCATTCGTGCGGCATGATAAACTTGATTTTTGCGCTGCTTCATGCTATAATAATATGAATTACTGTATCATATTACTGTATAAGGTGATTTGATGACAATGGTTCGTTCCGTTATTTTGGGTATTATTCAGGGCTTGACCGAATTTCTGCCCGTCTCAAGCTCAGGGCATCTTGCCGCCGCCTCCTTACTTATGGGGCAGACGGACGGCGGACTTGCTTTCGATCTGCTCCTGCACACGGGAACGCTTGCGGCGGTATTTATCGCGTACCGCAGGGAGTGCGTATCACTCGTGCGCTCGCTCCTCACGCTTTTGAAGAAGTTTTTTTCGCATCCGCTGCACACAGTGCCGGAAGGGGATGAGAAATTTCTCGTGCTCGTTTTCGCGGCAACTCTTCCGCTTGTCGCGCTCAAGTGGCTCGGTATTTACGATGCGGCAGAGAGGGTGAACGGATGCGTGCCCGCGATAGGCGCACTGCTCATGGTAAACGGGACGGTACTGTTTCTTGCCGACATGCGCTCATCGGGCGGGAAGACTGTCGCGGATATGACGCTGCGTGACGCTCTCTTCATCGGATTAAGTCAATGTGCTGCAGTTCTTCCCGGGCTGTCGCGCTCGGGTGTGACTGTCGCCGCGGGGCTGCTCTGCTCACTCGAGCGCGGGGAGGCGATGAAGTTTTCCTTTATCATGTCGCTGCCCGCAGTGATCGGTGCGTGCGTACTCAAGGTGCCGGAGCTGTTTATTTCCGGTGCACAGACGGGGAATATCGGTGCGTATCTCGCGGGAGCTGCCGCGGCAGGTGCGGTGGGATGCGCTTCTATACGGATGCTCAAGTGGTTGTCGGATAAAAATAATTTCAGAATTTTTTCGTACTATTGCCTTGCGGCGGGTGTGCTTATCGCCCTCGCGGGACTTATTAAACAGGGATAAAAATGGCGAGTAGTAACAAAAGGAAGAAAAATAAAAAACAGAGTGTCGCGAGAAGCACGGGAGGAGCACGCGGGGCGGGCGGCGGTCAGTGGCTGCCGTTCGTCACGGTGATATGCTCTCTTCTCGTCATGCTTTGCATTGTCATACCGGACAAGCTCGGCATAGTTGGCGGGTTAGTCAGTAAAGTTATGTTCGGCACGTTCGGCGCGTCGGCTTTTCTCATCCCGCCCGCCGCATGTGCGTGGGTATTCAGGGGACGCAGTCACGCGCTCTCATCGGCTTTTATAATAATCTTCATGTCCGCGACTGTCAGTGCCGCCTCGTCACAGACGGTAGACCCGAAGGCACTCGGCGGGAGCATCGCCGCTCTCTGGAATGACGGCGGCAGGCTGTCGGGAGGAGGAGTCGTCGGCGGGCTTGTCGGCGGACTGCTGCGTGCACTGCTTGATTGGGGCGCGGTAATAGTATGCATATTTGCCCTTGCCGCTGCGATTTTCGTATTTTTTGACATAACACCGCACACGGTGTGGGTATGGGTGCGCTATCGCATTCACAAGAAGCGTGAGCAGATGGCTCATGCTGCAAGCGAGCAGAGAAAGCGTGCGGAAAAATACCGCTACAGCGTCCGCACGGCGGAGAATACGCGAACCGAGCGTCTTCAGGCGCAGGTACGGGAGGGCGCAGGCACGAGAAAGCGCGGCAGTATAGATGCGGTTGACGACTCGGAGCTTGCCGACAGACGGCAGGATACACCTGAGGACACGGCAGGGGAGGAGTCCGTACCGCAGACACCCGCTCCGCAGGAGATGCAGGATGGGGAGAACGAGCGCATTGAGCGCACGGGGGAGCAGGAGAGCGGAGAGATAGATCTCGTGAAGATATTCTCCGAGGAGTCGGACGGGGAACTGCCCGAGACCGAGGCTGCCCGCATTGAGGAGCAGACGGAGGGCGAACCCGAGCTTACGGTAGAGCCTGTTTGCTCTCCCGAGCACGGCGCACAAAAGAGATACATCCTCCCTCCGATATATTTATTGAAGCAGTCGGGAGACGGCAGCGGAGCTGCGGGCGAGGAGGCGGCGCGCGCAAATGCGGTAAAGCTCGTTAAGACCCTCGCAAGCTTTAAGGTAAATACACACGTCGCGCATATTTCACGCGGACCGAGAATAACCCGCTATGAGCTTGTCCCCGAGGACGGTGTGAGAGTGCGCAGCGTGGCGAACCTTGTCGATGACATTTCGCTGTCCCTTGCCACGGACGGAGTGAGGATAGAGGCGCCCATTCCCGGCAAGAGTGCGATAGGCATAGAAGTGCCGAACAAGGATTCGGACACCGTGGGGCTGCGCGAGCTTATTGACAACCCCGAATTCAAAAATTCAAAGAGCAAGCTGCTCGCTGCGCTCGGTGTCGACGTCGTAGGCAACCCGCGCTATTGCGACATCGCGAAAATGCCGCACCTGCTTGTTGCGGGTACGACAGGCTCGGGTAAATCGGTATGCATAAATTCAATCATTTGCTCGCTGCTCTATAGGGCAACGCCGGATGAGGTAAAGCTTATTCTCATCGACCCGAAGAAGGTAGAATTCGGCGTTTACAACGGGCTGCCGCATTTGCTCGTGCCGGTCGTCAGCCACCCGAAGAAGGCGGCGGGAACGCTCAACTGGGCGTGCATAGAGATGGAGAGACGCTTTGACCTCATAGAGGACGTGGGCGTGAGGGATATCGCAGGCTATAATGAGGTGACAAAGGATGACCCCGACAGAGAGCATCTGCCTCAGATAGTCATAATCATAGACGAGCTTGCCGACCTCATGATGACGGCAAAGGACGACGTGGAGACATCGATATGCCGTATAGCGCAGAAGGCGCGTGCGTGCGGAATGCATCTGATAATAGGCACTCAGCGCCCGTCGGTCGACGTCATAACCGGACTCATCAAGGCGAATGTGCCGTCACGCATAGCCTTTACCGTTGTTTCTCAGGTCGACTCGCGCACCATAATAGATATCGCCGGTGCGGAAAAGCTCGTCGGGCGCGGGGACATGCTCTACTCCCCTGTCGGTTCGCCTAAGCCCGTTCGCGTTCAGGGCGCATTCGTTACCGACGATGAGGTGGCGGCGGTCGTCGACTTTATAAAGACGCAGAACTCGGACGCGGACTACGACAATGAGATAGTGGAGAGTATAGAGAAGGAAGCGGAGCGCTGCGGCACGGGCAAGAAGAGCACGGGCGCGGGCGATGACGCGGGCGAGGACGACCCGAAGCTCATGGAGGCGCTTGAGGTTGCCGTCGACGCGGGCAAGATTTCGACATCGCTCCTGCAGCGCAGGCTGTCGGTCGGATACGGTAAGGCGGCGAAGCTCATAGACCAGCTTGAGGCGCACGGATGGGTAGGCCCTCTCGACGGCTCAAAGCCGCGTGAGGTGCGCATATCCAAACAGCAGTATATGGAAATGGTTCTCGAGAAGAAAAATTCGGAGGATGCCTGATGGGCAGATTTATAGCGATAGACGGTCTTGACGGCAGCGGCAAGGGCACGCAGACGGCACTGCTCTGCGATTACCTTGAGAAAAAAAGCATAAAGGTTCGTCGCCTGACATTCCCTACGTATACCTCTCCCGGCTGCGACCTCGTGAGCTTTTACCTCGGCGGCGGGCTGGGCGAGCACCCCGACGATACGGGAGCGTATGCGGCGTCTGTTTTTTACGCCTGCGACAGATATGTTTCCTACCGCACCGATTGGAAAAAGGATATAGAGGACGCAGATACGGTGACGGTCGCCGACAGATATACGACGGCGAATGCCGTTCATCAGCTCTCGAAGCTGCCCGAGGACAAGTGGGATGAATTTCTTTCGTGGCTGTGGGATTTTGAATTTGACAAAATGGGGCTGCCGCGTCCCGATGACGTAGTATATCTTGAAGTCCCGCCGGACGTATCCCGTGTTCTTGTCACCGAAAGGGGAAACAAAAAGGATATACACGAGACGGATGAGGAATACCTTGAGCGCAGCTACAGTGCGGCGAAATACTGCGCGGAAAAGCTCGGCTGGCACAGAATAAAGTGCTGCACGGGCGGCAAAATAATGAGTAAGGAAGAGATTTCCGCGCTCGTGCGCGGCTGTCTCGGGGTGTGAAATGGTTTATATATTGCTTGCCGACGGATTTGAGGAGATTGAAGCGCTCTGCCCCGCCGATATGCTGAGGAGAGCGGGCGCGGAGGTTAAGCTCGTCGGGATGACGGGAAAGACCGTCACGGGCGCTCACGGAATAAAGGTTGACTCCGACGTGACGGCAAAAGAAGTTTCCGGCTGCACTCCCGATATGCTCGTGCTGCCGGGCGGTCAGCCGGGCACGGACAACCTCGACGCGCAGCCGGAAACCCACGCTATGCTGCGCAGAGTGTCGGACGCGGGCGGATTTATAGGAGCTATATGCGCCGCACCGAAAATCCTCGGATATTCGGGATACCTCTGCGGCAAAAAGGCTACGTGCTTCCCCGGCTTTGACAAGTATCTTATAGGCGCACTGAAAACGGACGAAAAGTGCGTGCGTGACGGCAATATCATTACGGCGTGCGCAATGGGAGCAGCCGTCAGATTCGGCGCGGAGCTTATCGCGGCGCTCTGTGGCAGGGAGCGCGCGGAAAAAATTCTTGCGGAAATAAAGGCGTGATAAAAACTTGAAGATAAGGGAAACTGTTACCGCACCGGCGGCGGTCCTCGCGACATACGGACTATATTATCTCTGTTATCTGTCGCCCGTCGTGCAGAATGCGCTGCGCGCGTACAGCGACTATTCGCTCATCTCGGGCGTGGTGCTCGAGGTGCTCGTGCTGCTCATGCCTGCGGTAATATATGCAAAAATAAAGGGAGTAGGCTACTCGGTGAAGATGCATTTCGCAGCCTTTCACCCGTCGTGCATAGTCTTTTGCCTGCTCGCCGTTGTGTTCGCGCTCGCCGCGCTGTCGCTCTGCGCGACGTTTACGAATTTTTTCGGCATTACGGGCGGGAAATATTCACTCGGGGACACATATATGCTGTCCGTCTCGGATAAGGAGCTGCCCGCGGGTCTGCGGCTGCTCACCTATACCGTGCTGCCGTGCATGGCGGAGGAATTTCTCTATCGCGGCGTGCTCATAACGGAGCTGCGCGAGAACGGGGCGGCGAGCGCCGTGATATTCAGCTCGGTGCTCTTTGCATTCGGTCAGTTTTCATTTGATAAGCTTCCCGCATATATCCTACTCGGACTTATCATGTCAGGGGTGTTCTATGTTACGAATTCCCTGCCGATGACAGTAATTGTGCGCGTGTGCATCGGGATTGCCGTCTTTTACTTTGAGGACGCCGCATGGTCACTGATATTAAAGCGCTCGGATATCGTGTTTTTCACCTGTCTGTGCGCGGTGCTCATGCTGCTGTGTGCGGCGCTCGCACTCTCCGAGGCGCAGAGAATTTTCTACAACCGCGCGCTCGACGCGCTTCCCTCGCCTCCCGAGAGCACCCTCGCGGCGGGGCTTCCCGCGTCGCTGCTGACGGCGCTCCTCTCACCTACATTTATTCTTTGCGCTGCGGCGTACATATGTGTTATGCTGCTTGTGAGGTAAATACAAATGAACAGTAATGATAACAGAAAACAAACCTCGACGAGAGTCGACAGGGACGGCAATATGCAGGTCCGCTCATCCGGCGCACGCAGGGCTATAAGACGTCCGACGGGTGTCGGCACATCGGGAGGCTCGACCGCAAATACGGGCGCGACTCGTCAGGGTGCGGTTCATAGGGC
>CAKSEI010000042.1 GCA_934446285.1 uncultured Eubacteriales bacterium
CCGAGCTTACAAAGATTCACAAGTCTCTCGGTACTACGTTCATATACGTTACGCATGACCAGGTAGAGGCTATGACGATGGCATCGAGAATAGTTGTTATGAAGGACGGACTCATCCAGCAGGTCGATACTCCTCAGAATCTGTACGACAAGCCGGTCAACGTCTTTGTCGCCGGCTTTATAGGAACGCCTCAGATGAACTTCATCAACTCCACCCTCGAAAAGAAGGGCAACGACGTTTACGTAAACTTCTCGGGTCACTCCGTAAAGCTTCCCGAGGACAAGGCAAAAGCTCCCGAGCTTCAGGAGTACATAGGCAAGGAAGTAATCGCAGGTCTGCGCCCCGAATGTATACACGACGAACAGAGATATCTCGATATGTTCCCCGACTCCGTAATTGAGGCGGCAGTCGATGTCACTGAGCTTATGGGTGCTGAGATTTATCTTTATCTTACCACGGGTACTGAAGAAGAGGACAATATATCGAATCTCGTTGCGCGCGTTTCCGCACGTTCGACAACAAAGGCGGGAGACGTCGTCAAGATTGCTCTTGATACCTCTCGTATGCACATCTTCGATAAGGATACCGAGAAGTGCATTATTCACTGATAGAGTGATATAATAAAAATGCAGCCGAACCGTTTCCGCGGTTCGGCTGATTTATTTTGCATTATGCAAACTAAAAATTGCATATGACCTTTATAATTTAAATAATGCTATTTAAACACGGCATATATATGCCCGCAGAGCCGGGACGCCCCCGTCTGTTTGCTCGTCCGATATCATGTCGGTGAGCCCCGCCGGAATGATGCCGTGCACGGGAGAGTCGCCTCTGTTTACCGCGATAAGAACTTTTCCGCGCGTGAATACGACGTGATTTTCACCGATATCGGTAAAGCTTATCGCCGCGTGGGCAAAATCGCTGTTTTCCCGGCGTATCGCGCCTATCCTGCGGTAGAAGTCTGTAAGGGAGGTGTCGCGGCTTTTCCACGGGAAAAACCGTCTGTTGAACGGGTCGGAGTAACCCTCCGCTCCCGCCTCATCTCCGTAGTATATGCACGGTACGCCGGGCAGAGTCGCTGTGAGTGTATAAGCTAAACGCAGGAGAATAAGGGCGATTTGCCGCTCAGCCTCACTCATGCGCGTGCGTGCACGCTCGTCATTTGACATACCCTCGGAGCTTTTACCGCCGAGCAGAGTGAGAATTCTCTCGGTATCATGCGTGCCGAGAAAATTCATCAGACAGTCGCTTACATGTTTTGGGTAGTGTCCGTACAGGCTCATGACGGCATTTTTAAATCGGCCGCCGCCACCGTTTTTCACAAAGTCTATTACCGCATTTCTCCACGGATAGTTCATGACCGAGTCAAGCTCCGCCGAGCGGAAGTATCTGCGCCTTACCGAGTATGCCGTCTTGTTTGATGCGTCCTCCCATACCTCGCCTATTACGATACAGTCCTTTTTTGCTGCCTTTGCGCTCGCGGTCAGCGGAGTGAGAAAGCTCTCGGGCAGCTCATCCGCCACGTCGAGCCGCCATCCGTCCGTGCCGAGCTTCAGATAGTGAGGCACGACACCGCTTTCTCCGAATATAAAATCGCGGAAAGAGGCACTGTCCTTATTTGTCGTCGGGAGAATTTTTATCCCCCACCAGCTGTCATACGAGTCTCTGGCGCCGTGAAAACGGTACCAATCCGCGTATTCCGATTTCTCCGACTGATATGCGCCTACGCTGTCATAATGCCCGTATCGGTTGAAATATCGGCTGTCATCGCCCGTATGATTGAATACGCCGTCTAGTATTATGCGAATTCCGCGCGCGTGCGCACCTTTTAAGAGATTTCTAATGTCCGTCTCGTTTCCGAACATTGAATCTATTTTCATATAGTCTCCCGTGTCGTACTTGTGGTTGCTTGCTGCCTCAAAAATCGGACTGAGATAAATGCAGGTAACGCCGAGCGACGCGAGGTAGTCGAGCTTTGCCGTAACTCCCGGTATGTCACCGCCGAAGAACATATTGTTTGACAGCTCACCACCGTTATTCTCGGCGTACTGCGGGCAGTCGTCGGGGCTTGATGCCATGTATGCTCCATCTCTGCACGGCTCGTTTCCGCCTCTGAAAAATCGGTCAACGAATATATGATACATAGTCCCGCCGCAGAACCAATCGGGCGTTTCGTATTTCTTATCGTAAACCGTCAGCTGAAAAATGTCCGAGCCGTCGTAATCATTCTTTATATACCGTTCGCCCGAGCAGCCTTTATATTTTATTTTATAAAAATACAGTGCGTCGCGCTCCGTCGGCAGAGCAAAAGTGTATACGTCCGTTATACCGTCCGAGCGCAGGGAAGGCACTATCTCAAATGATGCTCCGCTGTCGTCGTCGGTAAATTCAAGAACGGGTGAGCAAACCCCTGCGCGCCTGTCCGCCGTAAGACAGAGCGTAACAAGCTCATTAACGGCAAAAGCGCCGTAGGGTGAGACGTCCTCACCCCCGGAGCTTTTGTGCAGCTTTATATTTTCTGCGGAGTATTCCGCCGCGTCGTATATCAGCATTATTTTACCTTTGCAAGTCCCCAGATATTCTTCGCATATTCTTCAATCGAGCGGTCGGAGGAGAATATTCCGGCGGAAGAGATATTGTGCAGACTCTTCTTGCACCATGCTTTTCTGTCCCGGTAGTCGTCAAGCATCCTGTCGTGCACGCGGGAGTATGAGTCAAAGTCGGCGAGACACATATACGGGTCGGAGATGCCCTTTCCGGAGACGAGATATGAGTACATCTCCGAGAAGCTGAGACCGCAGAAGCCGTCGCGCAGCGCGTCGACAGCGCCCTTCAGACGTGGGGATGCGTTGTAGTAATCGGAGGCATTGTACCCTCTGCGCCAAAGGTCGTCGACCTCCTCGGTATTCAAGCCGAAAATATAAATGTCGTCATGTGCGAGCGCCTCGCTCATCTCTACGTTCGCCCCGTCCATTGTTCCGACGGTGAGTGCGCCGTTTATCATGAATTTCATGTTGCTCGTGCCGCTTGCCTCTTTGCCCGCGAGAGAAATCTGCTCGCTTATGTCGGCGCAGGGGATGAGCACCTCAGCCATGGAGACATTGTAGTTTTCCATAAAGACTACGCGCAGCTTTTCGCGTATCCTCGGATTTGCCTCTATATCCTTTGAGATATAACATATGAGCTTGATGATTTCCTTTGCCATATAATAGCCCGAGGCAGCCTTTGCACCGAAGATATAGGTCTGAGGGAGAATGTCGGAATTCGGATTTTCTTTCAGGATATTATACGTCGAGATTATCTGCAGCGCGTTGAGCAGCTGACGCTTGTATTCGTGCAGGCGCTTTGTCTGCACGTCAAAAACGGACAGCGGGTCGAGCCTCACGCCCGTTCTCCCCGGAGAAACGCTCCTTATTTGCCTTTTTTATAACGTCAAGGCGCTCAAGCACGGATGAGTCGTTCTCATATTTGCGGAAGTCCGCTAAGCGCGCGGGGTCGGAGCGGTACTCCCGTCCTATCGTCTCGTCGAGAAGAGCGGCGAGCATGGGGTTTGAATAGCACAGCCAGCGCCTGTGAGCGATTCCGTTCGTTACATTCGTGAATTTATCCGGGTCTTTTGTGTAGAAGTCGTGGAATACGGTTTTCTTCAGAATATCCGAGTGGAGCGCGGAAACGCCGTTTACCTTATGCGAGCCGACGACCGAGAGGTTCGCCATGCGCACCTGCCCGCCTGCTGTTATGCTCATGCGCGAAATTCTGTCCCAATCTCCGGGATAAAGATTCCAGAGGTCGGCGCAGAAGCGGCGGTTTATCTCGCAGACAATCTCGTGAATGCGCGGCAGCTTTAAGCGGAAGAGGTCTTCATTCCACATCTCAAGTGCCTCGGGCATGACGGTATGGTTTGTGTAAGAGCAGACCTTTACCGTCACGTCCCACGCATCCTCCCACGAGTAGGAATATGTGTCGAGCAGTATTCTCATTAGCTCGGGAATACAGAGGGCGGGATGAGTGTCGTTCAGGTGAACGGCAACCTTGTCCGTGAAGTTTGCGAGTGTACCGTAAATATGAAGATGCTCTGCTATGATATTTTGAAGGGCTGCGGAGCAGAGAAAATACTGCTGAGACAGCCTGAGCAGCTTGCCCTCGGTATGGTTGTCCGATGGGTAGAGCACCTTTGATATCGTCTCGGCGTTTATGCTCTCCTCAACCGCCTGTACATACTGTCCCTGAGTGAAAGCCTCCATATTGAAGCTGTTTGTCTTTTTCGCGCGCCAGAGCCGTATGACGTTTACCGCGTCCGAGCACGCGCCCGTAATCATAAGGTCGTATGGGACAGCCTGCACCTCCTCATAGTCGGTGTACTGTATATTGCAGTGTCCGTTTTCCCACGTTTCGTTTATATGCCCGCCGAAACGTACGTTTACCGCGCGGTCGGTCTGCGGCACCAGCCACACGTCCCCGTCGGGCATCCATATGTCGGGTAACTCTACCTGCTCGCCGTCGACGAGCTTCTGACGGAAAAGTCCGTATTCGTAAAGTATCGAGTGACCCATCGCGGGATATCCGAGCGAGGTGAGCGAGTCCATAAAGCATGCGGCAAGTCTGCCGAGTCCGCCGTTGCCGAGTCCCGGGTCGGGTTCTTTCTCATACACGGCATCGAGCGAAAAGCCCATTTCGTTGAGCACCTCGCGCACGTCATTTTCCATTCCGAAGTTATTCAGATTGTTCTTTAAACTCCTGCCTACGAGAAACTCCATGCACATATAGTAAACGCGCTTTGCCGCCGCAATTTTGCGCGCGTTGTGAAATCGGGCGCGCTCTCGTATCATTATATCCTTGCATACGAGAACCGTCGCCTGATATACCTGCCGCTCGTTTGCCTCTTCCGGGGTTACGCCGAAGTATCCCTCGAGCTTTGCGGTAAGATTAGCCTTGAACTGTTCCTTTGTTATCGGTTGCATATATTTTCTCCGTTGCCTCATATCTGTTCGTACATGCGCGCGTATTTCTCTCCCGATGATTTCCATGAAAAATCGATGCGCATTATTTTTGATGCGAATTTGTTTTTGAATTCCGTGTCGCGGCAGTAGTCTATCGCCATGCGCACGGTATACATCATGTCGTGCGCGTTGTAAGCGGAGAAGGTAAAGCCGTTGCCCTCGCCCGTATACCTGTTATACGGCTTTATACTGTCGAAGAGTCCGCCCGTCTCGCGCACCACGGGTATACAGCCGTACGCTGAGGCTATCATCTGCGAAAGCCCGCACGGCTCACTGCGTGACGGCATGAGCAGCAAATCCGCCGATGCGTAGATTTTTTTCGACAGGCTCTTGTCGTACTTTATTATCGAACGCACCTTGTCACCGCGCCGTCTCTCAAGGTCGCGGAAGAAAGCCTCGTACTCAGCGTCTCCCGAGCCGAGCAGCACAAACTGAATGTCGTCATCGAGAATTTCGTCTATCACGCACGAAACAAGGTCAAGCCCCTTGTGCGCGGTGAGCCGCGAGATGAGCGCAATCATGGGTACGTCCTCACGCTCGGGCAGGGCAAGAGAGCGCTGAAGAGCCGTTTTGTTATGAGCTTTTCTTGCGACCGAGCGCCACGTATAGTTCTCAAAAACCTCAGCATCGGTTTTCGGATTGTAGTAGTCGGGATCGATGCCGTTGAGTATGCCCTCTGTCTTGTATGATTTGTCACGGATTATGGGGTCGAGTCCGTGCGAATGCTCCGGACCTTTTATTTCCTCGGCATATCGCGGGCTTACGGTCGTCAGTCTGTCGCAGCATTCGATAGCTCCCTTCATAAGGTTTAAGCAACCCCTCCATTCGACTATATTTCTCTCCCACGGAGCTAACTCAAAAACATCGGACATAATCTCAAGCCCGTATACGCCCTGATACTCTATATTATGGATTGTAAATACCGCCCTCATACCGCCGTAGCGGCTGTCGGAGGTATAATGGGTCTTTAGATAAATAACCGAGCACGCCGCCTGCCAGTCGTGTGCGTGCAGGATATCGGGAAAGAAGCCGGTTATCTGCATACTGTCGAGCACCGCTTTCCCGAAAAATGCAAAGCGCTCGCCGTCGTCGTATGAGCCGTAGAGATTTCCCCTGTGAAAGTAATATTCATTGTCAATGAAATAAAACGTCACGCCTTCGTAGACGCACGAGAAAACGCCGCAGTACTGCCGTCTCCACGAGAGGGAAACCTCGGTCTTGCCGAGAAAGGTCATTTTACTTCGCATCTCAGCCGAGATACTATCGTAAAGGGGCAGGATGACCCTCACGTCAAGCCCCTGCGCGCACAACGCTTTCGGAAGAGAATACACCACATCCGCAAGTCCGCCGCTCGATACGAAAGGCAGAGCCTCGGAGGCGGCGAAAAGAATTTTTTTGCTCATATCATTTTCCCTTTTTCAATGTAGAAAGGCATCGTCTCGTGACCCGACAGCACGCGTCCGTCGCGTATGACGACGTTCTTGTCCGAGACAACGCAGTTGAGATATACGTTGCTGCCCGTGTAGGTGTCCTGGAAGAGTATGGAGTTCCGCACGACCGTATTTTTGCCGACTCTTACCCCGCGGAAGAGTATCGAGTTTTCGACCGTGCCCTCTATTATGCAGCCGTCGGCTATGAGCGAGTCCTTTACCGTGCTCTCTCCTACGTACTTCGTCGGTGGAGAATTGCGCACCTTTGTGTAAATAGGACGGTTCTTCATTCCGAAAAGCTCATCGCGAGCTGCCTTATTCTGCGCCAAATCCATATTGAGCGCAAAGTAGTCGAGAAAGCTCTTTATATTCGCGAAATATCCGTCGTGACGGTATACTCTGAATTTACATCTGCCGATACCTCCTGCAATCACATCGCGGTGAAAAGATGTGAAGTTGTGTGCGCGTGCATCGAGCAGCGCATCTCGCAGAAACTGAGTTTTGAATACCATGATGTTCATGGAGATATCCTGCGATCCCGTAAGAGAGGGATTGTACAGCTCTATTCCCGTAATGTTTCCGTCATCGTCCGAGCGGTATACAACGTGAGAGCCGGTATCAAACGTATCTGCATTTACTCTGTGCACGGCGCACGTCATGTCAGCGCCCGAGTCGATGTGCTCGGCTATCATTGCGGAGAGGTCAACATTGCATATCGCATCGCAGTCGGAGAGCACAACATACGGCTCGTCGAAATCAAGCAGATACGATACGCTCTGCAGTGCCTCGAGACGTGAATTGTAAAGGGTATTCGAGTGGTTTGCATACGCCGTAACAAAGGGAGGCAGTATTTTTATACCGCCCTTTCTGCGTGCGAGATCCCAGTCCTTTCCCGAGCCGATATGGTCCATGAGCGAGTGGTAGTTATAGTGGGTTATGACGCTTATATTCGTTATGTTTGCGTTGACCATATTCGAGAGAGCAAAGTCAACGAGCCTGTATCTGCATCCGAACGGGACTGCCGCCATGGTGCGCATGTGCGTTAGCTCCGTTATATTCCTGTCATGAAGATTTGAAAAAATTACTCCCGCTACCGCAGCCATTTATATATCCTCCCTTTCACCCGAGTTCATCATCTCTCCCGCGGGCACGGTCGTGCCGTCCGGAATGTAGAGCGAGCTGCCTATCACCGTAAGCTTCCCGCACTCCTTAGAGCTGCCTATCCTGCATGAGCGTCCGATAGCCGTCTGTGAGTCTGTTATCGTAAACTCCACGGTGCTGCCCGCGCCTATAGTCACATCGGAGAATATCACGCAGTCACGCACTACTGCGCCCTCCTCGACGTGTATACCGTTGCCCAGTACGGAATTCTCGACCGTCCCGTATATTTCGCAGCCCTCTGATATTATGGAGTTGTGTATCCTTGCCATCGCGCCTATATGCTGCGGCGGCATTGCGCTCGTGCGCGAGAAGATCCTCCACGACCTGTCGGTGATATCAAAGACGGGATTTTCTCCGAGCAAATCCATATTCGCCGAGAAAAGGCTGTCTATCGTTCCGACGTCTTTCCAATATCCCTCGAAAGGATATGCAAAAAGCTTTTGCCCGCCCGCGAGCATTGCGGGTATGACATTCTTACCGAAGTCGTTGTCCGAGGCGGGATTTGCCTCATCCTCGCGCAGGTACTTATATAGAATATCGCGTGAGAAGATATATATGCCCATCGACGCCTTTGTGCTCTCGGGGTGCGCCGGCTTTTCATCAAAACGGTAGATGCTGCCGTCGTCATTGCAGTTCATTATGCCGAAGCGGGACGCCTCCTCTATCGGCACGTCGATGACAGCTATGGTGCAGTCGGCTTTCTTTTTCCTGTGATATGTGAGCATCTCCGAGTAATCCATCTTGTATATATGGTCGCCCGAGAGGATTATCACGTATTCGGGGTCATAGCGCTCGATGAAACGCAGATTCTGATATATTGCGTTCGCCGTGCCTTTGTACCAGTCTGCCCCCTTTTTCGCCTGATAGGGCGGCAGCACGGTGACTCCTCCCTGCGTGCGGTCCATATCCCACGGTGCGCCGTTTCCGATGTATTCATTGAGCACGAGCGGCTGATACTGAGTGAGAACTCCGACGGTATCTATGCCGGAGTTTATGCAGTTTGAGAGCGGAAAGTCGATTATGCGGTACTTACCGCCGAAAGGTACGGCGGGCTTTGCGGTACGGTCGGTGAGTGTGTACAGCCTGCTGCCCTGACCGCCTGCGAGCAGCATGGCAACGCATTCTTTTTTCTTGAACATTTGGGCTATCCTTTCGTGCGTGATTGTTTTTTATTTTTTCCGGTCTTGACCGGTCTTGCTATAAATGCCGAAAGAGCGGGGAAGTCTATGTGCAGTGCTCCGTCAATGTTTTTTATACGTCCCGGCGTGAGAGTACCCGTGCCGCCGAAACGCTCCTCGTCCGTTGTGAAGAGTATGTCGCAATCTTTTTTGTCCCCCGTTTTCACGGTATAATTTTTATGTGTGCTGCCTGCGAAATTGACTCCGATGATAAGCTCTCCGCCGCGCGAGTCAAAACGTCTGTAGGTTACGACGTTCGCTGCCGCGTCATCGGCGTTTATCCACCTGTATCCGTCCCATGAAAAGTCGCGTTCCCACAGCTCGGGGTGCGTAAGGTAAAAGTGATTAAGTTCCGCGGTGAAGTACTGCAGTCTGTCGTGATTTTCAAAGTCGGTCATAAACCATTCGAGCTGATTTTCATAGTCCCATTCACGAAACTGACCGTATTCGCAGCCCATGAAGAGCAGCTTCTTGCCCGGAGTAGTCATCATATATGTGAAAAACGAGCGCATGGACGGAAATTTGCTCTCATACGGCACGTTGCACTTGTCGATAAGCGATTTCTTGCCGTGTACCACTTCGTCGTGCGAGACGGGCAGAATATATCTCTCGCTGAAAGCGTATACCATGGGGAAAGTCAGTTTTGAGTGATTTCCCGAGCGGAAGAGCGGGTCGGTAGAGAGATAGTCAAACAT
>CAKSEI010000043.1 GCA_934446285.1 uncultured Eubacteriales bacterium
CTCTTGTCTCCGCCGTTATCTGCGTTATAATGTATTTTACGGTGTGCAGGAGAAAGGAAAAAGCGGTGATTTAGCGGCTCTGCAGCTCAAGACGCCGTTTCCTGCGTACGCGGTTTATATGTCGCTCGTAATCGCCGCATGAAATAAGCTCAGCTATGACGTACTGCTCGAAAACGGGCACGGTACACGAATAAAACCCGAGCTTTTTTTCAAAGCTCTCGAGCAGTTCCTCAGGCAGTATCATATAACCGATACGCAGAGAGGGAGCTATTGTCTTTGAAAAGGTATTCAGATATATGACGCGCTCACACGAGGCAAAGAGCGTGTCATCTATCTTTTTTGATACCGTCAGCTCCGAATCGTAATTATCTTCTATTATATAACCGCCGCGCTCCCGTGCCCATTTTATATATTCGCGGCGCTTGTTAGCGTCTGCCGAAATACCGCTCGGATAGCTGTTAAACGGGGTGACGTGGAGTATACGCGCGTCTGTTCTCTTAAGCTCACTGCTTGTTATACCGTCTGTGCCGATTTTTAACATATCAGTGCGTATACCGTTCGCGCGGTATACCTTTGCTATTTTCTCATATGACGGATCTTCCGCTGCGATAAGCCGGTACTCCGCGAAGAACTGCGCAAGCAAGCTGTAGAAATACTCCGCGCCTGAGCCTATGATCACCTGCTCCGGGCGCGCTGCAATTCCGTTGCTGCGGCGCAGGTACGCGCATATCGCCGAGCGCAGCTCGGGGCAGCCTCTGTTCGGGGATTTTATCAGCAGTCTGTCGCCGTAGTCGAGAGTGACCTTGCGCATTTTTTTTGCCAATGCGGGAAAGGGAAAAACGGCGGAGCTGACGCCGTGGGTGCGTATCTGTCCCGCGTGCGGAATATCGGAGTGAGCATAGGTGGAGATGAAATCATCGCTTTTATACATAACGTAGTAGCCGCTGCGCAGACGTGCCTCTGCGTAGCCTTCCTCGCACAGCAGGGTATACGCGTGCTCTACGGGTATTACGCTTATGCCGGTCTCCGAGGCTACGGTGCGCTTTGACGGCAGTCTGTCACCAAAGAGGTAGGTGCCGTCTGTTATTTCCTCTTTTAACTGCTCATACAGCTGGATATACATGGGGGACTTGCCCTCTTTGTCTATTCTCAGGTTCATCTGGTTATGTCTTTCTTTCGCTTTTTGAATATTTACTTATTATCAGATATATTGTATCATATAGCCACGGATTTGTAAAGGAGACAGACAATGGAAAGCAAAAAGAAAAATATCACACTGCGCATATGCATAACTGCAATTTTTATGGCTATGAATATAGCACTAAGCTCGTTCGGCGTGCCCGTCCCCGGAGGGCACCTCTATCTTTGCGATGTGGCAATATGCCTTGCGTCCATTCTTTTAAGCCCTGCTGAGGCATTTGTTGTGGGCGGTGTAGGCTCGTTTATCGGCGATATGATTTTTTATCCGCTTCCGATGTTTGTCTCGCTCGTGACCCACGGCGTGCAGGCTGTTGTTATTTCGCTTATATCACATAAGATCTTAAAGAATCATCCCGTGGCAGCCTCGGGAATCGGAGTTGCCGTCGGTGCTGTCATAATGGTCGCGGGATATACCTTCGGCAAGGCGTTTATATACAGCACGCCCGAGTACGCGATAATCAAGCTGCCCTATGAATGCCTGCAGGCGGCTGTAGGTGCGGTTGTCGGCATGATACTTTGCTGGGGCTGCGGCATTCACAAGATTTACGATAAAACGATAACGGGCGTAAGATAACTTAAGATAACTATAAATAACTCTTGACGCGCCTGCCGCGCTGTGATATAATCCTCTTGTATGCGGAGGCTGGCATGACAAGAAAAGAAAAAGCGGTCGGGAATTTTTATAAGGGCTATAACTGCTCGCAGGCGCTCACGCTTGCTTTCGCCGACCTTTTACCGATAGAGGAAGATACGCTCCTAAGGCTTGAAAGCTCTTTCGGCGGCGGGATGGGCAGATTGAGAGAGGTTTGCGGCGCGGTGAGCGGCATGTTTGCCGTCGCGGGACTGCTCTACGGATATTCCGACCCCGAGACGGGCGCGGTAAAAGCGGAGCATTATAAGAGAATTCAGGAGCTTGCAAAAGCTTTTGAAGATAAATACGGCTCGATAGTATGCAGAGAACTGCTCGGAACGGGCGGCAGGAGTACACCTACTCCGTCCCCGCGCACCGAGGAATATTATAAAAAGCGCCCGTGCCCCGAGCTTATCGGGTACGCTGCGCAGGTTTTAGATGAATATATTCTGCGTTATCCGCCGCAGATAAAATAAAAATCCCGACCGAGAGGTCGGGTATTTTATTTCTTCTCAAATTGCAGCTCGTATAGCTTATAGTACCTGCCGCGTGCGGCGAGCAGCTGCGAGTGATTGCCCTGCTCAATTATTCTGCCGTCCGAGAGGACTATGATATTATCTGCGTGCTGTATGGTGGAGAGACGGTGCGCGACCATGAGCATTGTACCGATATTCATCATTTTCTCGAGAGAGTCCTGAATGAGTACCTCCGTCTCCGTGTCAATATTTGCAGTCGCCTCGTCGAGTATCATTACCTCCGGGCGGACAAGCACGGTACGAGCAAACGAAAGGAGCTGTCTCTCGCCCGCCGAGAAGTTGCTGCCGCGCTCACGTACCTGCTCGTCAAATCCATTCGGCAGGCGTGAGATAAATCTGTCGGCGTTGACGTAGCGGCACGCCTCATTTAAGCGCTCGTCGCTCACCCCATCATTTCCGAGAAGAATGTTTGAGCGGACAGTGCCCGAGAAGAGAAATACATCCTGCAGCATCTGCCCGATGTGACTGCGCAGTGAGGATATTTTTATCCGGCGTATATCAACGCCGTCGATGAGTATTTCGCCGCGCTGTATGTCGTAGTTTCTGCATATGAGCGAGAGTATCGTCGATTTCCCCGAGCCGGTCGCACCGACGAAAGCCACTGTCTGCCCCGCACTAACCTTGAATGATACATCCTTGAGTATCCACTCACCCGGCACATACGCAAACCACACGTTACGGAACTCTATATCGCCCTTTATATGCTCCTTTTCCTCGGCGTCCTCCGAGTCGGTTATCTCGGGCTTGATGTCAAAGACGGAGAAAATCTTCTCCGCCGAGGCAAAAGCCGACTGCAGCCTGTTGAACTGCTCCGCGAGATTTTGTATCGGGTTGAAAAATTTCGATATATACATATAAAATGAAACGACAATACCCGACGTGACGCTCTGCCCGAGAAAGCTGATATCCTTTATATATCCTCTGCCTCCGAGGTAGAAGAGGCAAAGCACGCTCGACACGTAGAGCATATAAACGACGGGACGGAAAATGCCGAAAACGAATATTTCCTCGCGCTTGTATTTGCCGAGCATTTCGTTTTTCTCGGAGAATTCATCCATTTTTCTGTCCTCGCGGTTGAAAATCTTTATAATCTTCATGCCCGAGAGATTCTCGGAGAGAAAAGTATTTATATCGGTCGTCGCGTCCTTGACTTTTCTGTACGCTTTTCGTGAGAATTTTCGGAAAATCACGGTGAAAAGTGCTATAAAGGGCGCAAAGCAGAGAACCATGAGCGTGAACTCATAATTGAGCATGAGCATGGCGGCGAGTACGCCGATTATGATGAAAACATTTTTTAAGAGGTTTACGATGATGTTTGTGAACATCATGGATATTGCCTCGGTGTCGTTTGTCACGCGCGTGACGAGCTTGCCTACGGGAAAGGTCGACAGCTGTGCATGCGACAGGCTCTCTATGTGAGAGAAGAGGTCCTCACGCAGGTGCGAGATGATCTTTTGCCCGGTCCTCTGGAGCACAGTCGCCTGAATATACGTGCAGGTAAGAGAGACGACGAGCACTCCCGCGTATACCGCGACGTATGAGAGCAGCTCGCTCATCGGGAAGTCGCCCTTGACCGTCTCTTCTATTCTGCCGACAAGAGCGGGGGAGAGGACATCATAGGCGATAGACAGCAGCATGACCAAAAAGACGAGCGAAAAGGCACGCTTATGGGGAGCTGCGTATTTTAACAGACGCGAGGCTATCTCCGAGTCCCTCATATTGCGGTCAAAGCCGATGGCTTCCTTTTTGTTTTTTATCATAAGGAAAGCACAGATGAACACAGTCGAAAAAACGCCGAGAACAGCGCCGACCGAGATAAGGGGATAGAATTCTCTCATTTTTCCGCCTGCCTTTCTTCATCAAGCTTCTGCAGCTCGACCGTCTCTTTGTATTCTGGGCACGATGCGTAAAGCGCGTCGTGAGTACCGCAGCCGATAACCCTGCCGTCGTCCATAAATACTATCTTGTCCATGTCCTTTACCGTGGACACGCGGTGGGCTATGAGCACCGTCGTTTTCCCTTGGCGGACTTTCCTCAGGTTTCCGAGAATTTTTTTCTCGGTTTCAACGTCAACTGCCGATACCGAGTCGTCGAGGATGAGTATCGGCGCATCCTTCATGAGCGCACGAGCAATTGAAATGCGCTGCTTCTGACCGCCCGAGACGGTCATGCCGCGCTCGCCGAGCACGGTCGTGTAACCGTCGGCAAATTCTGTTATATTGTCATGTACGTCGGCAAGTTCAGCCGCGCGCTCAACGGCGCTTATATCCCCGCCGTCGCAGGCAAACGCGATATTGTTTTCTATAGTGTCGCTGAAGAGAAAATTATCCTGCGGCACGTATGCGCAGTAGTCACGCAGAGTCTTTATCGGTATGCTGTTCACGTCGTGCCCGTCGATAAAGAGTGTGCCGTCGGGGACGTTGTATGTGCGCAGTATCAGGTCGACGAGCGTTGTCTTGCCCGCTCCCGTTCTGCCGATTATGCCGACACTCTCTCCAGCTGCTATCTCGAGATTTACGTGTGAGAGCGCGTTGCGCTCGCTCCCGGGATAAGAGAATGTGAGATCCTTTATACTTATTTCTCCATGTATCGGTGACGGCTCGGTGACGTTCTCCGAGTCGGTGACATCGGGGCGCGCATCAAGCAGTGTGCTTATTCTCTCAAGCGAAGCTTTGCCGCGCGAATGCATTTCGATAAGCTCGGACACCGCCATTATGGGCCATACTATAGCCTGAAAGTAGCCTATGTATTCTACGAGTTGACCCGCGCTGAAGATGCCCTTATGCACGAGGTAGCCTCCGTAGCCGAGGATTACGCATATGACAGACTCCACGAAGAGTGTTACGGTTATATTGAGCGATACGGACAGACGCACAAATGCCACATTTGCCTGCTCGTTATTTCTGTTTAACCGATGAAAGGACATAAGCTCGTGAGCCTCTTTTACAAAAGCCTTTATAACGGCAATCCCTGCGAAGCTCTCCTGAGCGAAGTCGGATATTGATGAGAAAGCCTCCTGGCGTTTCTCCCAGCGCATGGTCATATACTTTGATAATATAAGTCCCGAGATAAGCAGCAGGATCATGGGTATCATGGAGAGCAGCATGAGAAATAGGTTCATGCGCGCCATTTTATACGCGGAGAGCAGCCCGAGAAAGAGCGCGTCGCAAAAGACTATCACTCCGCTGCCGAAGCAGTCCTGTACCGTTTCAAGGTCATTTGTGAAGAGTGACATGAGGTTCCCGACCTTGTTTTCTCCGTAAAATCGGCTGTCAAGCGTCCTGCACACGTCGAACATGCGGCGTCTTATATCCGTCTCGGTACGTATCGCCGAGCCGAAGAAGCACACGCGCCAAAGAAAACGTCCCGCGACGAGGGACAAAATAACGAATATCATAGGCAGACATATCTTATCGAGCAGGTAATCCATGTCAAACGGAACATTTACGCCGCCCTCTGAGATATAACCGTCGTTTAAGCCGTTTATCAGCAGACGGTAGAGGCGCGGGATGACGAGCTGCATGTAGTCCACCGCAATAAGAGCGGCTAGCCCGAGGAGCAGAAGGTGCGCGTATTTTATATAGTATCGGTTTATATGCTTGCCGAATATCATTTTCTTCTCACTGTTCTTTGTTAATTTTTTACCATACAATTATATCACGTATTTGATGAGGTATCAATAGTAAAATAAAAAAGACGCCTGAGCGTCTTTTTTATCAAGTCACGATACCCGGTTTACGACGTCGGTGAGAATGGAGTAGTAGGCTGCCTTGTTGATGTGAATTCCGTCTCCGCCGTTAAAGCCCGAGCCGAGTCCGCCCGTAGCGTCTCTTAGGTGGGTTGCGACGTCTATATACCCGTACCCCGCGCTCTCGACGGCATTTTTCACCGCGGCATTGTAGCTGTTTATCTTGTCGTTTGATGCGAAATTGGAAGAGGAGGATATGGGCGTGATGGAGGCTACATACAGTTTAGCTCCGGGGAGCACCGCACGCGTCTCGGCGAGCACTCCGAGATAATTCTCGCAGTAAGTCTCGGCGCTCGTTACGTTTATATCGTTCATTCCCATTGAAAATATAACATATTTCGGGTTTATCACTCTCAGTGCCTCAATAGCTGAGTAGCTGCCGCCCGCGACCTCAAAGGAGTAGTCATGCAGGCTGCGTATGCCGACGTTTCCCGTCGCGACGACTATATCCCTCGGCAGTACACCGTAGACGTAAAGTCCGCTGCATATGCTGTCACCGACGAATGCGCATTCGCGTAAGAGCGCCGTGGAGCTTTCGTCAAAAGAGTAGCCCGCATACGGCGGCAGGTCGAGGCTTACGTCTATTCCTCCCGTGACCTGCGGCGTGCTCGGGAAGTATTCGGTCGGCGATGCCGTTGCCTCTGTCTGCGGCTCTGTTATCGGTTCGGTTACGGGAGCGTCTGTCGCGGGAGCCGTCGGATCTGTTATCTGCTCGGTCGCGGACTGTGTCGGGGCGCTCTCTGTTTGCTCTTCGGACGGCTCTTCTATCAGTGTGATGTCCGCCGGTATCTCCGGGGGCGGCTCGTCTCGGAGTTTTTTTGCGTGTATAAGCAATATTGCGGTAACCGCGAGTGCTGCGCACAGAGCGGCTATCAAAGTTATCCTTATGGCTTTATTCATCATTCTTCTCCTTTGATTCTCCGTTCACATCTTTATAATAAATAAATTCATTTCTCACCATTATTATATTATAGTTTTATTTTTGACATGTGTCAAGGTTTTTAGGCAGGTGTTTTGTTGACAAAGTCGTATATTTGGTGTAGAATACACCCGTGGGATACAGCTTGCGGTAAAAAAAAGGATTTTTCGGAGGAGAAATGACTCTTAAGGATTTTTTTGAGGAAAACAAAAGCGTCGCCGTCGCGTTCTCCGGCGGGACGGATTCTTCCTTTTTATTATATGAGGCATCAAAACTGTGTCCGCACACGGCGGCAATATATGTGAAGAGCGCATTTCAGCCGGGCTTTGAGCTTGAGGACGCGGTGAAAATTGCAGAGTTTGTTCGCGTGCCGCTCTTTATTGCCGAGACGGATATACTCTCCTGCGGGGAAGTTGCCGGCAACCCGCCCGACAGATGCTACCTGTGCAAGAGGCGGATTTTTTCTCTGATAAGCGTAATTGCAGCGGAGCACGGTTGTGATTGCATCGTCGACGGTACAAATTTATCCGACGACCCGACGGACAGACCCGGTATGCGCGCTCTGCGCGAGCTCGGGGTGCGCAGCCCGCTCAGAGAATGCGGGTATACAAAGGACATGATAAGGGAAAAATCGCGTGAATACGGACTTTTCACATGGGATAAGCCTGCTTACGCCTGCCTTGCCACCCGCATACCCACGGGTATGCGTATAACCGAAGAGCTGCTCGATAAGACATGCGCGGCGGAGTCATTTATGGCGCGCGAGGGCTTCTGCGATTTCAGAGTGCGCACGACTGCGGACGGAGCGAAGATACAGATAAGAGAAGAGCAGCTGCCGCTGCTGCTTGAGAAACGCGATGAGGTGAACAGGGAATTGAAGAAATACTACGCCTGCGTGACACTCGACCTTGAGGTAAGAAAATGAACACTGAAATGCTTGATATACTGAGAGCGCTTGAAAAGGGTGAAATAAACGCGCAAGCGGCGCTGCTCAGAATAAAGGCGCAGCCTTTTGAAGACATAGGGTTTGCAAAGGTTGATACGCACCGCGCGGCGCGGCAGGGCTGCGGCGAGGTGATATACGGAGAGGGCAAGAGCGCAGAGCAGATTTTCAAGATAGCGCACAGGATTGCGGACAACGACGGGCGCGCACTCATAACGCGATTAAGCGAAGAAAAAGCCGCGACTCTGCGTCCGCTCGACGGATTTGAATATTACGCAGAGGCGCGTATCGGAATACTCGGAGGACGGAGAGAGGCTGACGGAATAGGTACGGTGCTCGTCGTCACGGGCGGTACAAGCGATATCTACGCGGCGGAGGAGGCGGCGCTGACCGCCGAGTTCCTCGGCAACAGTGTGGAGAGGCTATATGACGTGGGAGTCGCGGGACTGCATAGACTCCTTGCCAATGTTGAAAGAATAATGAGCGCGTCCGTGATAGTAGCCGTCGCGGGTATGGAGGGGGCACTCGCGAGCGTTGTCGGAGGACTCGCCGACTGTCCCGTTATCGCCGTGCCTACAAGCGTCGGCTACGGGGCATCATTCGGCGGGCTTTCCGCACTTCTTTCCATGCTGAATTCCTGCGCAAGCGGAGTGACGACGGTAAACATCGACAACGGATTCGGCGCGGGGTACACCGCGAGCCTGATAAATCATATGGAGAGTAAAAAATGAAAACACTTTATCTTGACTGTTCAATGGGTGCTGCGGGCGATATGCTTACCGCCGCACTTCTCGGAGTTGTGCCCGACCCGGACGGTTTTGTGAAAAAATTCAATTCCCTCGGTATTCCCGGCGTGACCATGAAAACTGACAGCGTAAAAAAATGCGGTATAACGGGAAAACAGGTGACCGTTTCCGTTTTCGGAGAGGTTGAGGGTGAATACGAACACGAGCATCATCATGACCACGACCATGAACAAGAGCTTCTCCATCACCATAAGCATGACCCCGAGCATGAACATGAACACGGACATCACCCGCATACCTCGCTCTCCGACATTGAGCATATCGTAGACGGGCTGCCGCTCGACGCGGATGTAAAGGAAGACGTACTTGCGGTATATACGCTCATAGCCGAGGCGGAGAGCGCAGCGCACGGCGTGAGTGTGTCCGAGATACATTTTCACGAGGTGGGAACGCTCGATGCCGTAGCAGACATAACCGCCGTCTGTATGCTTATGAAAAGCATAGGCGCACAGAGCGTGATAAGCTCACCCGTGCACGTCGGGAGCGGGTCGGTGAGATGCGCGCACGGAGTGATACCCGTTCCTGCGCCGGCGGCGGAGTATATTTTGAGAGGTTGCCCGATATACGGCGGGCGGATACGCGGCGAGCTTTGCACTCCGACGGGGGCGGCGCTTCTGCGGCACTTCTGCAGTGACTTCGGAGACATGCCGGTGATGAGAGCGGACA
>CAKSEI010000044.1 GCA_934446285.1 uncultured Eubacteriales bacterium
CCCATACGCGCATGGTCAGGCTTCCGTCGTCATTTACATGTACGAATTCCGTATTAACCCTCTCGGGGAAAAGCTCGGAATTCTCAAAAAGCGGTCCTACCTTCTCAAGGTCAACGGAATACGGGTCATCACAGAAAACAACCGCGTGCGGGTTGCCTACGGACAACGCCGTTATCCCGTAAGTTTTCCCGCCTATCTCTGCGGGACAGTCAATCATTTCCTTTACCGCGGGGATTTTCGCGGGGTCAAAGCTTATCTCTCCCATGTCGACGGCGATACTGCGAACTCTGCCGTCCTCTATGTCAAGCGAGAGCTTTTTTATTCCCGACTCGGTCTGCAGGGTCATCTCTCTCTTTTTTACAATTCCGCGCTCGTAGAGATATTTTCCTATGCAGCGCGTAGCATTGCCGCACATAGCGCCCTCGCTGCCGTCCGCATTGAACATACGCATACGTGCGTCGGCATATTCCGAGGAGCATATGCACACCACTCCGTCCGCGCCGACGGAAAAGTGCCGCGGCGACATTTTCACCGCAAGGTCGGAGGGGTCAAAGTCCATGCCGCCCATACAGTTTATGTATATATAATCGTTTCCGATACCGTGCATTTTGGTAAAATGTATCTTCATGCGCCCACCATGTCCTTCATAGTATACATGCCGGACTCCTTCCCCGAGATATATTCAAGGGCACGCAGCGCCCCCTCGGCGAAAAGCGCTCTGTCCATCGCCTCATGCTTAAGCGTCAGGCGCTGGGTGTCCGTGCAAATCATCACGGCGTGCTCTCCGACGATATTTCCCATGCGCAGGGCGTGAATGCCTATCTCACCCTTTTTGCGCGGGCTTTGACCTACTCTTCCGTAGACAAGCTCGGCGTCCTCCCTCACGTCGCTTACCGCCTCGGCGAGCATAAGAGCCGTGCCGCTCGGCGCATCGAGCTTGCGGTTATGGTGCGTCTCGACTATCTCTATATCCGCGTCGGGGAATACAGCTGCGGCCTTTTTCGCAAAATCGCACAGCACCGCGATGCCGAGCGACATATTTGCGCTCATAAATACCGGCACGCTGCGCGCCGCAGACTTTATCGCCTCAAGCTCATCGGGGGTATGCCCCGTCGTTGCGAAAACAACGGGCAGACCATGGCTTACGGCATAGTCGCATATCTCTGGCGCTGCCCCGTGATATGAGAAATCTATTATCCCGTCGGCGGGAGCGGAGCACTCCGAAATACTCTTTATATCAAGGTTAGGGTCGACCGCGCATACGACGTTTACTCCGTCGAGGGCACAGACCTTCTTTCCCATGCGTCCGCCTGCTCCCGTTACTATTATGTTCATACGTTGATACCCGCCTCTCTCATGTCGCGCACGAGCTTTTCTTCCTTTTGCTTATCCATGGGCGTGAGCGGCAGTCTCAGTCTGTTCTCGCAGAAGCCCATATGTGACATAGCCGCCTTTACGGGTATCGGGTTGACCTCCGAGAAGAGCGAGTCTATCAGGGCGTGATAGCGGTACTGCATCTCGGCAGCACCGGCGATATCACCCTCAAAGAATTTTTTGCACATCTCGCACGTCTCCCTCGGGAGCAGATTCGAGAGCACGGATATGACTCCCTTTCCTCCGAGGGCGAGCAGGGGAATTATCTGATCGTCATTACCCGAATAAAGGTCAAGCTTACCGTGCACATACGACATAGTCTCAACAATCTTCGATATATTTCCGTTTGCCTCTTTTATCGCGACGATGTTCTCATGGTCGGCGAGAGCCTTATAAGTTGACGGCTCTATATTCACGCCCGTGCGCGATGGCACGTTGTAGAGTATCAGCGGTATTTTGGAGTAGTCGGCAATCTTCGTATACATTTCGTAAAGTCCGCGCTGCGTTGCCTTGTTGTAGTACGGAGTGACGACGAGAGCCGCATCCGCGCCCGCCTCCTGCGCGCATCTTACAAGGTCGAGGGCATACAGAGTATCGTTTGAGCCCGTGCCCGCGATTATCGGGACTCTTCCCGCCGCTTGCTTCACGGCAAAGGCAATGGCACCGCGGTGCTCATCGTCGGTAAGCGTCGACGACTCTCCCGTAGTGCCGCAGACGACAAGCCCGTTTATACCGCTCTCAATCTGCCAATCAATCAGGCGGGCGAACCGCTCATAATCAATTCCGCTCTCGTTAAACGGCGTTATAAGTGCCGTTGCAACTCCCTTAAAAACAGTCTTTTTCATATCATCTTCTCCTTTCGGGATAAAAACAAAACGGTCTGCGGAAAAGCAAACCGTTTTTTCAAAGGCGAACACGCCGACCTTGCAAATAACGATAGCCCTCCGCTCACGCGACAGTCGGACGGATATTATCCGCCAAACCGCGTGAACCGCACGCGCACGGTCCCGCTCGGCGCTCGCCCCTTTTACTGCCGCAACGCGCCGCGTGACGCTTACACGGCAGCTACTTTTGACAAAGCGCACCTCTATCTGCGCTTATTTTATCACACAGCGGCTTTCTTGTCAATAGTGCTGCGTGATTTTTTTGCACTGACATTGACAAGCGCCCGATAGTGTGCTAATATATACTTTATAGAAGAAAAAAACACGCAAAAGGCATAAAACCCGCTCGGGGAAAATTTTACGGAGGGTATTCGTGGGTTTCTACCGCATTGCCGATATAAATATCGAAATAGAAACGCTCGGGAGCACCCTCGAGAGAGCGTGCGAACCGTACTCCGTGCCTGCCTGCCGTGCGGATGAGCGTATCACGGCAGACCCTTATGAATACTCCGGCGCAGAGGATACAGGGGGGGGGTATTCGCCCGAGAATTCCGAGCTTGTACGGGCTCTGCGGCTCGTAAACGGCTTTCTCTGGAAATACGATGCCTTCCTCCTGCACGGTGCCGCCTTCACTCTCGACGGAGCGGGCTTTGTGCTCTGCGCCCCGTCGGGAACGGGAAAGAGCACACATCTGCGCCTGCTGCGCACCCTTCTCGGGCAGAGATGCGACATAATAAACGGCGACAAGCCGATAGTCCGCCTGCGCGGGGGCGTTCCCGTGATATACGGCTCACCGTGGCGGGGCAAGGAAGGCTGGGGGAAGAACCGCAGCGCTCCGCTGCGCGGAATAGTTTTCATAAACCGCGCCAAGGAAAACAGCATTTCCACGCTGAGTGCGGAAGAGGCTCTGCCGCTCTTTATGCGGGCGCTGCCCGTACCGCGCGGGAATGCGGAGGGAGCAAGCAGGACGCTTGAGGCGGCGGATACGGCTCTGCGCTCGGCTGCGCTCTTTAAGCTCAATTGTAATATGGCGCCCGAGGCTGCCGAGGTCTCGTCACGCGCACTGCTCGGAGGAATATGATTTTGAAGATAAAAAGCGGGTTTGTGGTAAGAGAAGTGGCAGGTAAAAGCGTCGCAGTCGCCGTGGGAGAACGCAGCCGTGACTTCAGAGGAGTTATTACACTTAATGAAACGGGAAGGACTCTCTTTGACGCGCTGCAGAGCGAGACGGACATAGACGCGCTCACCGCTCTTCTCACGCGCGAATACGACGTGGATGAAGATACGGCGAGGACGAGTGCCCTTGACTTTATCGGGCGTGTGCGAGAGGCGGGGCTGCTCGAGTGAGAGCCGTAGGCGCGCCCATGTCCGAGCTTTTGCCGCTCATAGCCGAGACGGTGGAGAACGGCGGAGAATTCACCTTTTATCCGCGCGGACGCAGTATGCTGCCCTACCTTTCCGAGGGGCGCGACGCGGTTATTTTGTCGCGTGCGGACGAACTGCGGCGCGGGGATGTTGTTTTATATAAAAGAAAAAACGGCGCAGCCGTCCTGCACAGGATAGTCGCATGCGGGGACGGTTGCCTCACGCTTTGCGGTGACAATCAGTTTTCCCTCGAGACGGGAGTCCCGCGAGAGAGCATCGTCGCGCGCATGACGGGCATTATGCGCGGCGGAAGGCAGAGGAGCGTAAGCTCGCTCCCGTCTCGATTATATATAATCCTGCTGCCCGCGCGCAGAATTTATCTGCGCGGCGTATCAAAAGTGCGCTCGCGTGCGGCAGGAGCGAAGAAATTTTTTAAGGATAAAAAGCGGGGATAGAAATGAAGATACTTATGACCGCCATGGCGCTTGATATAGGCGGCGCGGAAACTCACATAACCGAGCTTTGCCGCGCTCTTGCCGCGCGCGGGCATGACGTGACCGTAGCCTCTGCGGGCGGGGTATACGTAAAGGCGCTCGAGGCAGCGGGGGTAAAGCACGTCACACTGCCCCTCGCAAGCAAAAAGCCGCAGTCATTTCTTGCCTCGTACATGGGTCTGAAAAAACTCATAAAGCAGGAGAAATTCGACGTGGTGCACGCCCATGCGCGCATTCCCGCGTTCGTGTGTTCGCTCGTGCGGCGGCGGATGTTTTTTCCGCTCGTCACGACGGCTCACGGGACATTCAAGGTTTCTCCGCTCTGGCGTACTCTCTCCAGTTGGGGAGATATGTCGCTCGCGGTCAGCTTTGATATAAAGGATTATCTTATAGACAATTACGGCGTGCCGCCCGATAATATTACTTTGACGGTAAACGGCATAGACACGTGCCGTTTCCGCGCGGACGCGGATTTCAGCGATATGGCAAGAGAACTCGGGCTTTCTCCGTCGGAACACAGGATATTGTACGTCTCGCGCCTTGACCCGTCGTGCTCTGCCGCGGGACACGACCTGCTCTCATGCGCTCCGGCTCTTATGCGCGAATACCCCGACGTTGAGATAGTTCTCGTCGGAGGAGGCTCGGACGAGAACGCAATGCGTGAAAAGGCGGATAAGCTCAACCGCGATGCGGGCAGAAAATACGTTCATATGACGGGTGCGCGAACGGATATAGAGGCTTTCTGCGCGTGGGCAAATCTCACGGTCGGTGTGTCACGCTCGGTTCTCGAGGCGATGAGCGCCGAAACACCCGCGGTTCTCGCGGGTGCGCAGGGCTATCTCGGCGTTTTCGGCAAAGAAAATCTTAAGGAAGCGCTTGATACCAACTTCACCTGCCGCACGCGTCCGTGCGCGGACGCCTCCGCCGTCATGCGGGACATAAAGGCAATCTTTTCCATGTCGGACACGGACCGTGCAAGCCTCGGGCGTTTTGCACGGGAAACGGTTGAGAAGCACTATTCGCTTGAGCGCATGGCGCTTGATGCCGAGCAGGTGTACGGCAAGGTCATCTATCCGCGCAAGGGAGGAAATATCGTCCTATCGGGCTATTACGGCTTTTCAAATATAGGCGACGATTCACTGCTGCAGGCGATAATAGACGAGCTGCACGGCGCGTGCCCGGATAAGAGCATAACGGTGTTATCGCACTCTCCGCGCGGGACGGCAAGGCGCTTTCTCACAGAAAGCAAGAACAGATTCAACGCCTTTTCGGTTCTGCGATCGATAAGAAACGCAGAAATGCTTGTATTCGGCGGCGGCTCTCTGCTGCAGTCGGTAACGTCGCGCCGCACGTTGCCCTACTATCTCTTTCTTATAAATTACGCAAAGAGGCATGGAAAAAAGGTTGTGCTGTACGCGAACGGGTTAGGCCCTTTTCGCAATATCGACGACAAGATAAAGGCTTACGATGCGCTCGCGGATTTGCCGCTCATCACGCTGCGTGACAGCCGCTCGTACAGAAATCTTACCGATTACACAAAGAGCAGGAATAATATTCATATCACCGCCGACCCCGCCGTAACACTGCCGTACTCATGCTGCGCATGGGCGTCTCACGTGCTCTCATCGCGTGCGGGTGTTGACGCGGCGCATGACTATTTCATTCTGTCCGTGCGCTCCTGTTCGTGGAAAACCATTGACTCGGGGACGGTAAGAAAGCTCTCGGAATACTGCAAAAGAGTCAAAAAAGAGCTCGGAATTACGCCCGTCGTCGTGTCCATGCAGGAGAAAAAGGACACGGAAATATGCCGCGAAATAGCGGATAAGGCGGGAGCAGCCCTGCTCGAGAGGCTCTCCCCCTGCGACCTCAAGGCGATAATACGCGGTGCGCGCTTTGTCACCGCCATGAGACTGCATGTGCTCATATATGCAGCAGCATCCGCCGTGCCGTCCGTCGGGCTGTCGTATGATGCAAAGGCTGATGCGTTCTTTGAGGACACGCACAATCCCGATATGCTGTCGGCATACGGCTTTAAGGAGGATACGCTGTGGAGCTGCACCATGCACGCGCTGGGAAGAGACAAAGAGGAGCTTGAGCGCACGGCGCGGGATATAACCGAGCGCGCGCTTACAAATATTGAAAGGATTAAGGAACTTTTTTAAAAAGAAAAAAGGCATGACATGGAAGCATATACAATATTCAGAGACCTTACAATAATTATCATCGCAGCAAAATGCTGCGGACTCATAGCAAAAAAGCTGCACGCGCCGGCTGTCGTCGGACAGATAATCGCGGGACTTATCGTCGGTCCGTCCGTCCTCGGATGGGTTGCATTCCCCGGTGACCCGAATATCGGATTTATCACAAAGATGGCTGAGATAGGAGTGGTTCTGCTCATGTTCTCGGCGGGCTTGGGCACGGACCTCAAGGAGCTTGCCCGCACGGGCTTTAAGGCAACGCTCATAGCCTGTGCGGGAGTCGCCGTGCCGCTCGTCGGCGGCGCGCTGCTCTTTATGGGCTTTTACGGTTTTCCCGAATGGGGCAGCGAGCAGTTCTACCGCGCACTTTACATAGGAAGCATCATGACCGCGACCTCCGTGTCAATTACCGTCGCGGCTCTCAAAGAAATGGGGCACCTCAAGGGACATGTCGGCACGACGATACTCTCCGCCGCGATAATTGACGACGTTATCGGAATAGTTGTTTTCACATTCATTATCAGCATGAAGGACTCCTCGAGCAGCCCGCTCACCGTCGTGATAAAGACGCTGCTCTTCTTCGTTTTTGCCGTCGTCGCGGGCTTTATCATATACCATGTATTCAAGCTTATCGACCGCCGCTATCCGCACACCCAGCGCGTACCGATTGCGGGGCTTGCGCTGTGCTTCGGCTTTGCTTACGCTGCGGAGCGTTTCTTCGGGATTGCGGATATCACGGGCGCATATGTCGCGGGAATAATACTCTGCTCACTCGACGACTCCGCATACATTGAGCGCAAGATGGATGTCAACTCCTATATGCTCTTCGGCCCTATATTCTTTGCATCGATAGGGCTTAAGACGGACATCTCCGATTTTGACATTACGCTTCTGTGGTTTTCGCTCGCCTTTGTCGTCGTCGCCCTTATCACAAAGGTTATCGGCTGCGGATTTATGAGCAGGCTGTGCGGCTTTGACGTGCACGACTCGCTGAAAGTCGGCTGCGGCATGATGACGCGCGGCGAGGTTGCTCTTGTCGTAGCGCAGAAGGGACTGTCGGCGGGGCTTGTCGAGAGCAAATTCTTCACCCCGGTAATACTTCTTATCATAATCTCATCGATATGCGTACCGATAGTTCTTAAGCTGCTTTACGCAAAGCGGGGAGACGCGCCCGCGCCGCACAATGCGTAAAAGCTCGGCAGCTTTTCCCTCGAAAAGCGACAATATTTGTTTGTAAAAATCAAGGAGGAACCCCACGGCGAGGGTTCCTCCTCTTTTACGCCTACGGCGCAAAATTCATCTCTTCCTGCGCTTGCAGGAGCATAATGGATTTCGCCGCTACAGCGGATTTTAAAGGCTTCGCCTTTAAAATCCGCAAGCCTCCCGAAAAGGCTTGACCCAAACTTTTGATAAAGGGATAAGCTAAGGCGTTTCCTATATAAAAGCTTTTGCGTCGCTTTTCACAAAAAGCGACAGGCAGCCTTAATTTCCGAAAATCTCCCTCTCCTTTGCCTGATGCTCCTCAAGAGTCTTTGAGAAGTAGGTGTTTCCGCTGTCGTCCGACAGGAAGTAGAAGAACTGCGAGCGGTCGGGCCATATTGCAAACGATATGGCATTAAGACCCGGATTGCATATCGCTCCCGGAGGCAGCGACGGGATATTGTAGGTGTTATACGGGTTGTCGAAATTCTTGTTCGAGCCGGTAACGCGATCCTCGCCCGTTTTCTCCATCTTGAGTGCGAAGAGCGTCGTCGCATCCGACTGCAGCTTCATGTTGATATTCATTCGGTTGTAGAAAACACCCGAGATAAGTCCGTAGTCGATATACATGACGGTCGTATCCGAGCTGTCATCCTCAAGTGATATCGTTCTTCCCTTGCCCTCCGCCTGAATTATAGAGGCAAGGGTTATCATCTGGTCGGTCGTAAAGCCGTTGCGCGCGGCGTAGTCCTTATATTCGTCGGTGTACTTGTTCTTGAAGTTGCTTAAAAACTTGTCGATTACCGTTTCCTCCGTGGAGTCCGTATACAGGTAGTACGTATCGGGGAAGAGGTACCCCTCGAGGCGGTAGTACCTGTCCGAATTCTGCGGCAGTTCGTCGATAAACCAATAGTCAAAGGGATAATTCGCTATAACATCCTCGTACCTCTCGCGCGTACCTATTCCCTTTTCCACGAGCAAATCAATTATCTCGTCGGTGGTAAAGCCCTCGGGAATGGTTATAACCACGCTTTCGCGTGACTTGGTCGGCGTTATCGCCTTTATCATCTGGTCGTAGTTCATCGACGACGACACTGTGTACGAGCCGGGAGAATACGCATCTCTGTCATTGTGACGGAACTTGGTATAAAACTTGAAAACGCCCTTGTATTTTATAAGCCCCGCATCCTTCAGTTGCGTTGCGAGGGTATTCAGGTCGCAGCCCGTGCCTATCTCTATTATCTCGCTCTTATCGTCCTTGACAAATGCAAAAACATCATTTGCCACATTGATTATAAGGATACTGAGGATTATAGAGGTTATAAGAACTATCGCAATATAGGTAAGCGCCGAGGTGACAGGTCCGAGTGCGCCGCCTCCGCCGCTTTTCTTCGGAGCGCGCACAGCACGCCCCGGCTTTACGGCGGGGGAAATGCGCGTCTTTGAGTTGTCAGCCGCAGCCCGTGCAGCCCGTGAGGACACCGAAGGGTGGGGGGACTGTGCCCTCATCGCGGGCTTTTCTCTGCGGTTCTGCACGCCCGGCGTATTGCCCGCCGCTCCGCCTGAGGATGCACGGCGCGCCGCACCCGCCGCTTTTACGGGAGCGGGTCGCTTAGGAGGGACTGCCGCGCCCGAGCCTTTATTAAGCCCCGTTACCACGCGCGTATTAGTATCGTGGGGTATTCCGTTTCCGCCCGTGCGCGCACGCCCCGACTCGGAGGCTGCGGTCGGCTCTATCTTCGAGTCGCTGTTACCGAAAAGCCCGGTGTTCGTAAACGAATACTCCACCGACGGTGCTCCTTTCGCCCTATGAAC
>CAKSEI010000045.1 GCA_934446285.1 uncultured Eubacteriales bacterium
CTCTCATAGCCTGCAGAGTCTGCTTCATGTCGTATCCCATAGCAACCTGTGCAACGTATACGTAACCGTAGGACATTGCTATCTCGGCGAGATTCTTCTTGCCTATAGCCTTACCTGCGGCAGCAAACTGAGCAACCTGACCTATCTGGGATGCCTTTGATGCCTGTCCGCCGGTATTGGAGTAAACCTCGGTATCGAATACCATGACGTTTACGTCCTCGCCCGATGCAAGTACGTGGTCAAGTCCGCCGAAGCCGATGTCGTAAGCCCATCCGTCTCCGCCGAATATCCATACGCTCTTCTTGGAGAGGTAGTCCCTGCCCTCGAGTATCTTTGCCCTCAGCGGGTTATCGCAGTCGCAAGCCTCAAGAGCAGCGACGAGGTCGGCTGCTGCCTTGCTGTTCTGCTTGCCGTCGTCAAGCGTGTCGAGGTAAGCGTCGATTACAGCCTTCTTTTCGTCATCTGCCTGCTCGCGCAGCTCTTTGACGTAGCCTATCAGGCGCTCACGGATAGTCTTCTGACCGAGAGCCATACCGAGACCGTGCTCTGCGTTGTCCTCGAACAGGGAGTTAGCCCATGCCGGGCCCTTGCCGCTCTCGCGGTTTACGGTATAAGGCGTTGCGGGTGCTGAGCCGCCCCATATGGACGAGCATCCCGTTGCGTTGGAGATATACATTCTCTCGCCGAAGAGCTGAGTGATGATACGTGCATATGACGTCTCGGCACAGCCTGCGCACGAGCCGGAGAACTCAAGCAGCGGCTGCTTGAACTGGCTGCCCTTTACGGTAGAGTCGTCGAATGGAACTTCCTTTGCCTCTACTTCCTTTACGCAGTAATCCCAAACAGGTGCTTGGTCGAGCTGGCTCTCCTGAGATACCATCTCGATAGCTCTCTTCTCGGGCTTTGTCGGACACGCGGATACGCAGAGCGTACAGCCCATACAGTCGAGCGGAGAGACAGCCATGGTGAACTTATATCCCTCGCAGCCCTTGCCTATCATCTTTGCGGTAAACTTGGTTGCCGCGGGAGCGCCCGCAGCCTCCTTTTCGTTCATTACGAACGGACGGATAGCCGCATGAGGACATACGAATGCACACTGGTTACACTGTATGCAGTTTTCAGCGTGCCATACGGGAACGCTGACGGCAACGCCGCGCTTCTCAAATGCGGCAGCACCCTGCGGGAAAGTACCGTCGGGCATATCCTTGAATGCGGAAACAGGCAGTGAGTCGCCGTCCATCTTTCCGACGGGAGTAACGATATTGTTGACGAAGTTGACAAGATCCTCGCGCTTGCCCGTTGCGGGAGCGTCTTCGGGAGTCTGTCCCGCATCAGCCCATGCCGCGGGAACATCAACCTTGACAAAGGCATCTGCGCCCATGTCGATAGCCTTATGGTTCTGAGCAACTACGGCATCGCCGAACTTCGAGTAGCTCTTTGTCGCCATGTACTTCATGTACTCTATTGCCTTGTCTATCGGCATAATGTTGGCGAGCTTGAAGAATGCGCTCTGAAGAACGGTATTCTTACACTTTGCGTTTCCGACATCCTTTATTGCTATGTCGGTCGCATTGATGATGTAGAAGTTTATATTATTGTTTGCTATATAGCTCTTAACCGACGCGGGCAGATGGCGGTCAAGCTCATCGACACCCCACTGGCAGTCGAGCAGGAATGTGCCGCCCGGCTTTACGTCGTTTACAATCTTATATCCCTTGAGAATATAGGACGGGTTGTGGCAGGCAACGAAGTTTGCCTTGTTTATATAGTACGGGCTCTTTATAGCCTTGTCACCGAAGCGCAGGTGCGAGATGGTCACGCCGCCCGTCTTCTTTGAGTCGTACTGGAAGTAAGCCTGGATAAACTTATCGGTGTGGTCGCCGATAATCTTGATGGAGTTCTTGTTGGCGCCGACGGTGCCGTCACCGCCGAGACCCCAGAATTTGCAGGCGATAGTTCCCTCGGGTGCAGTGTCGGGGCACTCATGCTCGGGCAGCGAATGACCCGTGAGGTCGTCTACTATGCCGAGAGTGAAGTCGTTCTTGGGATTGTCGAGAGCAAGGTTCTCGTATACCGCAAATACGCTTGACGGAGGAGTATCCTTGCTTCCGAGTCCGTAGCGTCCGCCGACGACCGTCTTGCCCGTCACGCCCTCGCGTGCAAGTGCAGCGACAACGTCAAGGTAGAGAGGCTCCCCGAGAGCACCCGGCTCTTTTGTACGGTCGAGGACCGCAATCTTCTTTACGCTCGCGGGAATAGCCGCAGCGAGCTTGTCCGCACAGAAAGGACGGTAGAGACGAACCTTGACAAGTCCGACCTTCTCGCCGTGTGCGTTCATATAGTCTATGACCTCCTCGGCGACGTCGCATATAGAGCCCATCGCGATGATGACTCTGTCCGCGTCGGGTGCGCCGTAGTAGTTAAAGAGGCTGTAGTCCGTACCGAGCTTTTCATTTACCTTGTTCATGTACTCCTCGACAACAGCCGGGAAAGCATCGTAGTAGGGGTTACATGCCTCGCGATGCTGGAAGAAGATGTCTCCGTTCTCGGCAGAGCCGCGCAGAACGGGATGCTCGGGGTTTATAGACCTTGCACGGAAAGCTTTAACGGCATCCAAATCCACCATGTCGGCGAGGTCCTCATAGTTCCATGCCTCAATCTTCTGAATTTCGTGAGAGGTACGGAAACCGTCAAAGAAGTTGAGCACCGGCACTCTGCCCTTTATCGTAGCGAGATGTGCGACAGCTCCTAAGTCCATAACCTCCTGAGGGTTAGTCTCGGCGAGCATGGCAAATCCGGTTTGACGGCATGCGTAAACGTCGGAGTGGTCACCGAAAATATTGAGCGCATGGGATGCAACGCAGCGTGCGGATACGTGAATAACGCACGGCAGCAGCTCGCCCGCTATCTTGTACATATTCGGAATCATAAGAAGCAGTCCCTGGCTTGCCGTATAAGTCGTGGTAAGCGCGCCCGCCGCAAGAGAGCCGTGAACGGCGCCCGCAGCTCCCGCCTCGGACTGCATCTCCATAACCTTGACCTTTTCGCCGAAGATATTTCTCGCAGGTCCGCCGAGAATTCCCTTATCGGTGGCGCTCCAGGTGTCGGTCACCTCCGCCATAGGGCTTGACGGAGTAATAGGGTAGATAGCGGCAACCTCCGTGAACGCGTAGCTTACGTGCGCGGCGGCGGTATTACCGTCCATGGATATTTTTTTTCTTTCCATGTCTTTCCTCCAAGTAATATTTTTATATTGTGATATCAAAAGTCGGGCGGCGGTGCACGCGGGCAAACCCGACACGCCGAACCCATTACCATTCATATATTTTATCACTTTTTTCGTCAAATGTAAAGACGTTTCGCACAGAATTTAATGGCAAAAGATAACCGGGATACGCATTATTTCCGCGTTTCCCGGCTCTCCCTCCTCCGCGACCGTGCGGAGGAGATTATTATTTCTTTTCTATCTCCGCTGTGCGCGAGAGTATTTCCTTAAAGCGTGCGCAGTCGAATTTCGGCTTTCTTGCGAATGTATAAAGTCCGTTCTGCTCCTGCTCAACATCGGTAAGCTGAGTATAGCAGAACCCGCTTATCACGGGATTGTCAAGCAAGGCGTCGCACAGCCCGCGGAAACGCGCGATAAACTCCTCCGGGCTTGCGGGCGCGTTGCCGTAGCCCCACGAGCTCGGGTCGTCCGACCACTGTATGCCGCCGAATTCGCTTATATTTACAGGCTGACCGCCGTAGTGCTGCTTAGCACCGTGAGCAGGCTCAAAGAGCTTTTCACCGCGTGCAAAGGCGTCGTAATGCTCCTTAAAGCTTACGGGGTCTTGGTTATAATCGTGCAAATCGTATACATCGGTCTTTACGTGTATATAGCCGCTCGTGTCTATGCATGGCCTTGTCCTGTCCGCTGCCTTTGTCGCGTCATAAACAGCCTCAATTACGCGGTTGTCCTGCGAGCCGGCGTTGCCCGTTTCGTTTCTCGGACACCACGTAACAATCGACGGATGATTGAAGTCTCGCTCCACCGCCTCAAGCCATTCGGGCAGCACGGAAAAGACCGTCTCGCTCCTATTGCAGTCAAGCCCCCAGTCGGGAAATTCTTCCCATACCATATACCCCGCGCGGTCGGCATGATAGAGAAAACGCGGCTCAAAAATTTTCTGGTGAAGTCTCGCACCGTTAAAACCGCAGTCAAGAGAAAGCTTTATATCCCCCTCAAGCGCGGCATCGGTCGGTGCGGTATATACTCCTTCCGGATAAAAGCCCTGGTCAAGGACAAGTCTGCCGAAAACGGGCTTGCCGTTGAGGAGAAATTTCATACCGTCGTAGCATACCTCGCGCAGCCCGAAATAGCTGTCCACAGAGTCGTCGTGAAAATCAAAGTGAACGTCGTACAGCCGCCCGTGCCCTATCTCCCACAGATGTTTTTCGTCAAGCTTCAATTCAAATACGGTATGCCCGTATGTCTCAAAGCTCCCGTGCGCGGTGACTCTCCCGCCGTAGCTTATCGTGCAGTCAATCACGCCCGCTCCCGTCGTCGTGCATTCGCACGTGACCGAGCAGGCGGCTACGTTCGGATAAAAGCGGAAGCTCCTTATATGCTCCTCGGGCAGGAATTCAAGCCATACCGTCTGCCATATGCCCGTCGTGCGCGTATAAGAGCAGCCCGAGGAATTAAATCGCTCGCACTGCTTGCCGCGCGGCACGAGCGGGTCTCTCTCGTCGTCCTGCGCGTGCAATGTGACCGTATTCTCGCCCTCGCGCACCGCGTCCGTTATATCAAAGGAAAATGAGACGTACCCGCCCGTGTGAGAACCGATATACCGTCCGTTGATATAGAGCTTCGCTATATAGTCGACCGCGCCGAAGTGAATAATCACCCGACCGCGCAGTCTGTCCGCACTCAGAGAAAAAGTACGCTTATACCACACACCGTACAGCCAGTCCCTGTGCCCTATTCCGGAGAGCGTACTCTGCGGAGCAAAGGGAACGGTTATCTTCTCCGAGTATGCCGCATCCTCATTCTGCAGCCCGCGGTATTCCCCGCTGTTGCTTTGGTCAAATTCAAACTCCCATACGCCGTTTAGGTTCGCCCAATCGGCACGCACCTCCTGCGGGCGCGGGTATTCGGGACGCGGAATTGAGTTTTTCATCTAAAAGTTGTCCCCCGATTTTGTTTTACGGGAAAAGCCGCAGGTGAGCGCCGCATAAAGAACGGTAAGAGCCGCGCCCGCGAGTGTTCCTCCGATGATATCGGTAAACCAATGTGCACCGCTGAGCAGCCTGCCCGCGACGGTAAGCGCCGCAAAGATAAAGCATATTGCCTGAGAAGCACGCAGCAGCTTTTTATCTCGTATAAAGAAAGTCAGGGCAAGCGCCGCCGTGCACATGACCGTCACGGTAAGCATGGAGTGAGAGGACGGATAGGATGCCTCGGGCACGCCGTCCGCCGACATTAGCACGGGTCGGTAGTTTATCGCGAATTTTTCAAAAATTACGTAAATGGTGCCGAGTATGACATAAACGCCGCAGAGCGACCACAGCTCGCCCCCCACACTGACAAAGCTTTTGTTTTTTATAAGCCGCGCAAGCCCGGTCACGCCGAAAGCTGCGACGACGGCAAGTGCGAGATACCCGAGTCCCTCGGTTATGTCGTACCAGGTCATATTAAATCCGATAATGTCACGCATATGTGTATTTAATGCGGCAAAGCCTATATCACTGCCCGACACGCCCTCCGGGCGCACGTCAAAGGTCTTTACGGCGAAAGTGAAAGCGATAAAAGCGGCAAAGAGCAGAGCGCTCACGGCAAAAAGGATTTTCTTTTTCATTTGTTACCTCTCTCCATAGCCTGAGGAATAACGGGATATCCGCCGAAATCGAGCAGATAGTCGCCCGAGCGCAGTACGCGGGCAAGCTGAATGCTGTCCTCTATACGTTCCCTTGTATATATTCCGCCGAGTCCGCCCATACCCGCATGGTGGTAGTCGCTGCCCGACGTGACAACTCCGTCAAAGGTGCGCGACATACGCGCGGCGTAGGCTACCCGACTGTTATGCCCCGGATGAAGATTGAGTATCTCCACTCCGTCAAGCAGCGAGGTATCTACCTCGCTCATTCCGTCCCTATACGGATGCGCCTGTATGACGAGCATGTTTTCGTTTTTGTATTCGCTCCTGAACTGCGCAAGGGTAGTGAGATGCGGTAGAATATCACGCGCCTCGCTCTCGCTTATGCCGAAAACAAGATAGTCGTTTAAGCAGTCGGTAAATCTTATTTCAAGCCCGAGCAAGACTTTTACCCCGACCTTTTCCCCCTCGCTGCGTGCAATGTGATAGTCGCCGAAATAGCGCTCAAAATACTTCTCTCTGTCCTCGCCATCGTGTGCAGCGGCGATATAATAGTGATTTGTCAGGGCGAGAGAGTCGTAGCCGAGCTCCGAATAGGTGCGCACGACCTCGTCCGCAGGAAAATTCGCGCAAGCGCTTGCGGGATTTGAGTGGCAGTGAAGCTCGGTCAGGTACTTGTATTCGCCGAGCGCGGAAAGAATTTTTTTATCCGAAAACATTTTTTCTCCTGTGTGGTTGCGCTCCGCGCTTTATTTTTTCATTTCGAGCGTGCGCTTATATGCCGCCGTGACTGAATTCATCACCGCATTGCGGAAAGCGCCGTCCTCAAGTGCATGAACGCCGGCTATGGTGGTGCCCGCGGGGCTGCACACGTCGTCCTTTAATTTTTCGGGATGTGTTCCCGTCTGCTCGAGAGTTTTTACCGTTCCGAGAACGGTCTGCAAAGCGTACATACGAGCGCTCGCGCGCGGTACGCCGCATTCTACCGCCCCGTCGGCGAGAGCCTGCACAAACATGCATACATAGGCAGGTCCGCAGCCCGTGAGTGCGCTCGCAGCATCTATCAGTGACTCTGATATCTCATCTGTTTTTCCCGCGCACGAGAGCAGCTCCTTTACCGTCTCGATGCGCCCGTGCTCCGTGCCTTCGGCGGCACATACGAGTATCATGCCTTCGCCCGCTCCTACAGCCATGTTCGGCATTATTCTCACCACGTCGCATCCGCCCGCAAGGGAAGAGATATATCCCGTGCCGAGCCCCGCAGCCATGGTAATAAGCAGCGGCTTATCCGTGCGCATGGCAAGAGCACCCGAAATGCCGACAAGCATTTTCTCCATCATCTGCGGCTTGACGCCGAGAAAAATACAGCCGCACTCACGTGCGAGAGTGGTATTGTCGCACACTTTCACCCCGTATTCGGACGAATACTTATCCGTCTTTTCGCGTGAGCTGTCGGCGATATAAATATCCTCCGCCCGATTTTTCTTAAGCACCGCACGCAAAAGCGCGCCGCCCATATTTCCTACACCTATAAATCCTATTTTCATCTTTTAACCTCTTATATTGCCGTTTCCTGTCACAAGATATTTATATGTAGTAAGCTCCTCAAGTCCCATAGGACCTCTCGCGTGAAGCTTCTGCGTTGAAATACCCATCTCGCAGCCGAGTCCGAACTGACCGCCGTCGGTAAAACGCGTTGACGCATTGACATAGACAGCCGCGCTGTCGACCGTCTGCCTGAAGAAATCCGCGGCCCGCTCGTCACGCGTTATTATCGCGTCACTGTGGTGAGTCGAGTGGGACGCTATATGAGATACCGCCTCCTTTACGTCATCGACAATGTGCACAGCCATTATATAGTCGAGAAATTCCGTATCAAAATCCCTCTCCCCCGCGCGCACACCGTCGATTATCTCTGCCGCCTCCGCGTCAAGACGCAGCTCAACGGGCACAAGTGACTTTTCCGCACGCTCATCGCACAGTCTCTTTTTTAATCTCGGCAAAAAGTCCTCCGCGATATCGCGGTTAACGAGCAGAACCTCCGCCGCGTTGCACACTGACGGACGCGAGCACTTTGCGTTCTCGGTTATATCAAGTGCCATACCGATATCCGCATCCGCGTCAACGTAGATGTGGCATATTCCCGTGCCCGTCTCTATGCACGGCACGGTAGCTTGCTCAAGGCAGGAGCGTATAAGCCCCGCCCCGCCGCGAGGTATAAGTAAATCGACCTTTCCGTTTGCTGTCATGAGTGCATGAGCGCCCTCGCGCGTGGATTCCTCCACGAGCATGACTCTATCGGGGTTTATACCGCTCTTTTCAAGTCCCGCACGCATGGCGTCGGTGACAGCCGAGGCACTTCTCATAGCGTCTCTGCCGCTGCGGAGAATGCAGACGTTCCCGCTCTTGAGCGCGAGCGCCGCCGCGTCCGAGGTTACGTTCGGTCTGCTCTCGTATATAATGGCGATAACGCCGAAGGGCACGGAGACCTTTCTTATATCAAGTCCCTCCGGGCGCTCGGTATGAAGAAGCGTCCTGCCCACCGGGTCGGGCAGAGCAGCTACCTCTCTCATTCCCCGCGCCATGTCGTCTATTCTTCCGCGCGTCAGGCGCAGTCTGTCGAGCATGGTGTCGGAAATTCTCCCGCGCGCGCCCTCTATATCCTTTTCGTTCTCCGTGAGGATAGCGTCCGCGTGTGCGCACAGCTCGTCCGCCATATTGAGAAGAGCAGCATTTTTCTCCTCCGAGGTAAGAAAATGTGCCTTTTCCCTTACGGCGCTGTCAAGAATATCGTTTATATCTCTCATGCGTTTTTTCTCTCCCTTAAAAATCTCGTGCCGACACCCTCTCCGTTAACTGCGTCGTATAAAAGCTCGGGCTGCGCTCCGTTCATTATCACCATATCGCAGCCCGCCTCGGTGCAAATGCGCGCGGCATGGAGCTTTGTTATCATTCCTCCCGTACCGAGGCGGCTGCCCGCCCCGCCGGCGAGAGACTCCACCTCTTCCGTAAGCCTCTCTACTACGGGTATGAGACGTGCCTGCGGATCGGAGTGCGGGTCGGCTGTGTAAAGCCCGTCTATGTCCGAGAGAAGAATGAGCAAATCCGCCTGCGCGTCGACCGCGACAAGAGCCGACAAGGTGTCGTTGTCTCCGACGTTTATCTCGTCCGTCGCAACGGTATCGTTCTCGTTCACTACGGGTATTACGTCCATCTCAAGCAGACGCGAGAGGGTATTCTTAAAGTTTCTGTTCCTCTCCTCATCGCGGAAGTCCGCTCCCGTCATGAGTATCTGGGCGACCGTATGGTTATGGTCGGAGAATAGCTTGTCATAAGTATACATAAGCTCGCACTGACCGACGGCTGCCGCCGCCTGCTTGCCGGGGATATCCGTCGGGCGCGTGGAGAAGTGCAGCTTGCCGACGCCTATGGCGATAGC
>CAKSEI010000046.1 GCA_934446285.1 uncultured Eubacteriales bacterium
AAAAGAGAAACGGGCAGGTATAAATATAAAAATTCAAGCGAAGAAAAAACCACTGTTTAACCTCTCTTTCCTCTTATAGGAAACGTGTCAGTCTATTGCCTCGCCGTTCGCATCAAAGAGCGGCAGCTTCTCAAGGAATATTATATCGTGCCTGTCGGCAGCCTCACCCTCGGCGAGGATAGCCATCCTGCCGCATATGATGCCGCCCGCCTTTTCCACTAATTTTTCTATAGCGGAAAGCGACTCGCCCGTTGAGATAACGTCGTCGACTATGAGTATTTTCTTGCCGCGCATGAGCTCGGCGTCCGCCGTATCAAGGTAGAGATGCTGCTCCTTTGCCGTCGTAATGGAGTTGACAGTCGCCTCGAAAACGCCCGTCATATAGAGCTTGGGGCCTTTTCTTGCGAGCATGTATTTCTTGTCGCCGTGTTGTCTTGCCATCTCGTGAATGAGCGGAATTCCCTTTGCCTCGGCTGTTATTAAGTAGTCGTACTCGGGAGCCAGCTTAAGTAAATCGCGCGCACACGCGCAGGTAAGCTCCTGGTCACCGAAAATGACAAACGCGCCTATCTGGAGCTTATCATTGAGCTTACAGAGCGGCAGCTCCCTTTTCAGTCCCGCAATCGTCATGGGATATGCTTTCATTTTTTGCCTCTTTCCCTGTAAAGATTTATATTTTCCGCGCACTGCGCAGACTCTTATGCATACGTAAGTATTATAACATATTCATATAAAAAAGACAAGTTAATATTGACAGAATGGTAAAAAATGTGATATAGTAATACCCTGTGAGGATACAGATGAAAAGCGAATATTCACCCTTAATAGACATAATGGAAGAGAAATGCCGTGCACGGGCTGCAGGGCTTGACGCGTCTTTTTCCTTTCACCCGAAAGAGACGGGGACGGGAGTGCCTGCGGAGGACGCCGCCGCGGTTTTTTGTGCACGGGGATATACTGCTACGATTTTTTTCGACACGGTAACAGCGGGGGTGTACAATGTACTCGAATGCAGGATAAAGCTTGACTGCACGGACTCTTATACGGACTTTTCTCTATACGACCTGCTGTATCTGCTTGATGAAAACGACTTTCATACATATATTTTTCCGGGCATAGATACTCAGGGAAAGATGTCGGCGTGCCTTGACGAAATCTTCCGCGCCCTCTTCGAATACTCCGAGCGGCTTGCAGCGATAGGCGAAAACCGTGAGATATGCCTGCGCGCGCAGGCGGGCAAGAGACGCGAGATTAAGGCTCTGCTCCGCAGAGACATCTTCGCGCTCGGAGAGTCCGAGATGATAGAATGGCATCTTAACTGCTACAGAGAGATATACGTCGGCAGGCTGTGCCTTGACTGGTACGCGGACTACGTATGCGGACGGTACGAGAGAGCCGCATACAGGCTCTCGCGCATGTCGTCGAAAAGCGGATACGAGCAGAGGCTATTAAGATTTATGCGCACGCTCGGCTCGGGGGTAAGATACGAGGTCACGCCTCCCGCGTGTGCCGCCGTCTTTTCCGGAGGCAATAGCCGCACTCACGGCAAGATGCGCGCTTATCTTCTCTCGGCACTTGTCTGTGCGCCGATTATGCTTGCCTTTTTCTCGGCTGTCGCATTTGCCGTGCGCACACTGCTCTACCGGACATGCGACTTTGCGCCGCTTGATGCCCCGGCTCTTGTCGGCAGTCTGACGTTCTGTACGGTCGTATCTTCTGCTTTTGCTGCACGGGTGGTTTATCCGCGTTTTATGAAAAAAGAGGAGAGGGAGAGCCACACTGTCCTCGGAGGTAAAGCCGCAGAGGAAATGAAAATCCGAACCGGTCGGGTGCTCTTCCGTTTTCTTGCCGTAATACTCCTGTGCCTGATAGCCCTTGAAGCCAAAAGTACGGTAGCCTTTTATCCCGGTTACATAGTCGACAACACGGGGCTGGTGAGCAAAGCCTACGCCTATACGGACGTTGACGCGGTATATAAAAAGGGCAGCAGTTACACCGTAAAAATGAAGAACGGAGACACGGTTTCCTGCCGCGGCATGGAGGAGGCAGCGCAAAACCTGCTTACAAAGACCGACACGGAGTTAAAAGTAATAAACTAACGGAAAAAAGCGCCCCGTGGGCGTTTTTTTCATATCCATAAAAGTACTGCTGCCTGCATTCCCGCGCAAAACGGCAGCAGAATTCGGAATGCCGCCTTGCGCGTTTTATGGCGAAAGACGAGCATACCGAGATATGCGCCTATCCCGCCGAAAATTGCTCCCGAGAGCAGCGACCTCTCGCTTATTCGCCATCTCCCTTTCGCCGCTTTTCGTTTGTCTGAGCCGTAAAGCAAAAACATTATGACGTCCGCCGCGAGAAAAAATATCCTTATGTAAAAAGCGTTTGCGTGTATAAAAGAAATAAAATCAGTCATGCTCTCCTCCGTAGATATGAAGCAAAAAGCAGCTCCTTAAAGCTCCCGCCTGTATACATAAAGACCGTCGCGCGTGCCGCATAAAGCAAAGCCTTTTTTCTTCGCAATATGCTTTGTCGCACCGTTCTCCGGCAGGCACTCTATGACGGCACATTTATTATCGCGGCGCGCCCTCTCAATGAGCAGGTCGGTAAGTGCCGAGGCGTATCCCCTGCCCTGACACTCGGGCAGCAGAACCCAGCCGAGCTCGACGATCTGAGTGTCATACGCATGATAAATAACATATCCGATAAACTCTCCGTCCGACTCTGCGGCATATATCAGTGCCTCGTCCGACAGAGCCGCGCTATGCATAAATTCTTCGGTTTTCGCTCTGTCAAACGGCGGCTCGAGATTTTTCATCACATCAGCGTCGCCGAGCAGCCTGCACATCGCGTCAATATCACTTTCACGCATTCTGCGAACGCTTAATTTCATCTTTTTCCCCCCGTGCCGCTCTTTTTTATCCTTATTATGAGGTATATAACACATGCAAGCAGCACAGCAGTGCCGAATATCCTCCCCGCCGTCATCGGGCTTTTCAGGGCGAGTGCCGCCCCGACAAAGAGAATAAAAGCGCCCGCGAACACCGTTATGCCGTATCTTGCTATCTTCGGCGCACGTGCATCGTTTATAAGCTCAGCCCAAAATGCTTCCATTCATTTTTTCTCTCTGTTTTTGCCCACTGCGTCATTCATTTTCTTTATTTTTATTTTCCATGCGGCATACTGCGACAGCCATACGGCAACGAATATCCCGACAAAAATCCCTGCATATGACAAAAATCCCGCGACGGAGTGCTCCATCCACCCCGCGGCATAGGCAATAGGCAGCAAGAGCACGCAGGCGACAAAAAAGTATACTCCGCTCTGCTTTGCGAGACTCCACGAGTCTGTCTCCCATATAACCGATGCCGCAGCAAATCCCGCGCCCATAACGGCGCACAGCAGCGTCTGCACGGCGACCGCCCCCGTCTCACTTCCCGCCGCGCGGATAAGCATGGGACTTACGGGATAGAACGAGCCGTCACCTATGCACGCCGAAATAATAACGGTTATTACAGTCCCGACGGAAATCCCGACGGGCAGCCCGAAAAGCGCGCGCTTTATAATTTTCGCTTTCATATCTGCTCCTCACATTCCAAGAAGGTTTTTGATTTTTGAGACATAACGCCTCGAGGCGTATGTTACCGTTCCGTTTGAGAGAGAAACGCAGATAGTGCCGACAAAGCTGAGGTCAAAGCCGGATACTTTCTTTAGATTTATTATTTCCGAATTGGATATGCGCACGAAAGCTCCCACGCCCAATCGCCGCTCCGCCTCATACAGACGCAGTCTGAGAAGATACGTGTCCCTTTCCGTTTCGGCATAAACCTTTCCCGATGACGCGTAAACGCGGTATATCATATCGGGCTCGAGCACGCTCACCTGACCGTCCTTAAAGGCGGCTATAATCCCTGCCGGCTTCTCCGACAGCCTTTTTGCAAGCTCGCTTACCTCGTCCGTCACGCTGCCCGTCACTATAATGACTCTCGGCTCGGAGCAGCTTTCATCAATTTTGATTTCGACTTTCATACGTTTTCCCTCCGAGGTTAATTATACAGCTTTTTTGAAAAAAAGCATCACCTTTCGCACGATCGGTCATTTTTTGCAGACAGACGGTCTGTTTTACGGCATTCGGGCAAGGCAAAAGCGCCCCGCCGAAATCATTTTTCCTCGTCAAGAAAATGCCACTCCACAAAGCGGCTGCTCATATAATCGTACTCAAAGTACATCTCCGCCTCAATCCTTTATATAAAAAAGGCATTGTCGATAAGAGTTCAGCAATGCCTTTTTTCGATATGCACCGCGATTTTGAGAATTATGAAGCCTTATGGCGCCGGGATACGCTTATCCGAAAGGCTTTTTTGTTCTTCCGCACGGTCGGGTGCATATATATTTGTACATACATAAAAGCTTTTTACGCGGTTTCAAAGCAAAAAAACAGCCGTCAGCATTCGCCGATGAAGTTTGCTCCGTATTTTTCCGAGTGAATTCCCTCGTTTGCGAAGAGCACCGTGCACGCGCCCTTTGCCGCGTCTTTGTACGGCGTGCTGCCGAATCGCAGGTACGCGCGCACGCTGCCGCTCATGTCGGCGGGCAGCCCGGCGGTTATGCGGTATTCGCTTACGCGCCGCGTCGGGAAGTCCGTTAAGTCAATACCTGCGGGCTGTATTACCGTCCTGTCGCCGCTTATCAGAATAAGCTCGGCGCAGAGCGGGCGCAGTGCGTTTCCGAAGCCCGTGTTTTCTATCTTTCCCGAGAATACCGCGGTGTTTCCGTCCCTGCCCGACTGTGCATCGCGCAGTACAAATCGGTATCCGAGGTGGTCGAGAATAAATTTGTCAAGTCCCTCTCCCATATATGCCGAAACATCGGGCATACCGTCAAAAACGTGTCTTTCCGAGAGCTTTATTTTCGCAAGCTCCTTTACCACGGTAGGTCCGCCGATTATATTTCTGAGATATGAGAGGTGCGTGTCGTACATCTCCTTTACAAAGCCGTCATCATATATCGGCGACGGGGGAATAATCGGATCGTTCTCGCCCTTTATCCATCCGATTGACGTATACGCTATGTCTCCGCCGTAGGGCAGACGCTCATTCTGCGACGACATAAACCTGACGGCGCTCGGGCGCTTGAGCAGCACCGTCTCCGGGTCGGAGGGCAGGTCAAAAGTTCCCGTGTCAACGCCCGTCCCGAGATATCCGTCGTTATATAATCCCATGCGGTAAGCGGGATTCCCGGGCTTAAGAGGCCACATAGCCTTGAATGCGTCGACATCCACACCGAGCAGATAGCTGAAATATCCGAAATTTCTCACAAGAAGTCCGATTTTCTCATCGAGCCTCTCAAGCCAATGCGCGATTATGCGCGACGACAGCTCGGGCGCGCAGTAAATCGACGAGTGCATCTCTCCCCAAGGACCGAATATACCGCCCTCGACAGCTATTACCGTGTCAGAGTATCTGTTGACGACGTCACTTATCTGGTCTATATGACGGAAAATAACATTTATGTCGTCCGGCTCGCACCCTATCGATGCGTCCCACGCGTAGGAAAAGCGCGGAATAAGCTGTACGCCCTGAGCGCGTGCGGCCCTCATCGTGCCCTCAATTGCCGCCAACGTCGCCTCGTCTATATCGCGGTTTACTCCGCCTACTCTGTCGGGATTTTCCGACGTCGACTCATAGTGGTCCGCGTGCGGGTCGGCAGTGTTATTCTGCCTGCCGTTGCCGGAAGAGAATGCACTGAAGTCATACATTGGCGTTGACAGCCCCATCCTCGTAAAATATTCTTCGTCAAGGGTGCGCGTCTTTCCGCCCGTCTTACAGACTATCCACGGATAGGGCGTATAGCCTCTGCCCGGATTGCGCAGAAAGGTTTCGCGCGATTCCGTATAATTTATGCCCGAGTCATGCATTGTCATTTTTCTTATCCCTTCCCGAGAAAATCGTACCTAAGAGAAATTTCGGCAGCTTCATCATGCGTCCGATACGTTTAGGCTCTTTTATAAGCCTGTAAAGCCACTCAAGTCCGAGCTTTATAAAGATTTTCGGTGCGCGCTTTGCCGTGCCCGCGAAAACATCAAGACTTCCGCCGAGCCCCGCCATAACGCGCACATTAAGCCTGTCGCGGTTTGCCCTCATCCATTTCTCCTGAGCGGGGACACCGAGACACACGAAGAGTATGTCCGCGCCGCTTTCGTTTATCAGCTGTATGACCTTGTCCGACTGCTCGCCCTGCTTCTCAAAGTAACCGTCCCTGCATCCGACGACGCGCAGCCCGGGATATTTTGCCGTCATTTTGTCGCGTGCGCTCTCCGCCACTCCCGGCTTGCCGCCGAGAAAGAAGAGCGTGTACCCCTCCCTTGCCGCCATTTCAAGGATGCGCTCGGCAAGCTCTACTCCCGCGACCTTGCCTTTTTTCAGAGGCGTGCCGAGTATTTTCGACGCGAGAACAACGCCCGAGCCGTCTGGGATAATCAGGTCGGCGGAGTTTATCAGCTCGTACTCCTCCGGATGCTCCACGCACATCTCGACTATCTCAGAATTCGGAGTGTGTATAACTTTTGCGCCGTCCGTGCGCAGAAATTCACCGACGCGTGATGCCGCCTCATCGAGGCTGACATTGTCAAAGCCCACGCCGCGTATATATATCTTATCTTCCATATCATTCTCCTCTGCGATAATTTTAACATACACGCGCGTATTTTGCAAGGTTTGTGTCCGCTATTATTGATTTTCGGCGAAAAATCTGTTACAATATAGCTATGAAAAAAGTCGAGATATACACCGACGGCGCGTGCAGCGGAAATCCTGGCGCGGGAGGCTACGGAGCGATAATAGTCTACCGCGGTGTCGAAAAGGAGATTTCCGGCGGATGCGCCGACACAACTAACAACAGAATGGAGCTGAGCGCGGTGATAGAGGCGCTCTCCGCTCTGCGTGAGCCGTGCGAGGTCACGGTTACCTCCGACTCAAAGTATGTCGTCGACGGTATGGAAAAAGGGTGGGCACGTTCATGGCGTGCACGCGGCTGGCGCAAGAGCGACGGCAAGGCGGCGCTTAATGCCGACCTTTGGCAGAGACTGCTCGCTCTGTGCGAAACCCATAGGGTCAGTTTCGTTTGGATAAAAGGCCATGCGGGTCATCCGTATAACGAACGCTGTGACAGACTCGCAGTAGGAGAATACGAAAAAATCGGGAAACGGTGAAGAAATGCCATATTTTATAAGCGCCCTTTCGGGCTACCTCATAGGAGGAATAAATCCGTCGTACATAATAGCCCGTATAAAGGGCTTTGATATACGCACGCGCGGCTCGGGAAACGCCGGAGCGTCCAATGCGGTCATAACAATGGGCAAAGCCGTGGGCGTTTTCAGTGCGCTTTTTGATATACTCAAGGCATTTCTTACCGTTTGTGTCTGCTCCGCGCTCTTCCGAGGGGACGTGCGTGTGTGCGCCGTCGCCGGAGTTGCCTGCATTATCGGGCATATGTACCCAGTATTTATGGGATTTGACGGAGGTAAGGGACTTGCGTGCCTCGGCGGCGTGTTCTTTGCTTACGACTTTCGCATTGCCGTTGTCGCCGTGCTTATCGAGCTTGTTCTTGCCCTTGCCGTCGACTATATATGTATAGTTCCGCTGACGGCGGGCATTGCCCTCCCGATTATTAATTTTGTTATCACACGCGACGCGGTGACGACTGCGATATATTCGCTTGCCGCCGTGCTGTTTGTAATAAAGCATACGGAAAACCTCCGCCGCATAAAGAACGGCACGGAGGTGCGCATGAGCTTTTTATGGAAAGGTAAAAAAGAGCTTGAGCGTGCGGGTGTCACCGACTCCGCTGATAATTAAAACAGAGGCATATGCCGAAAATATAAGGAGGCTCATTTGCAAGAAAAAATCCTTGTCCTTGATTTCGGAGGGCAGTATAACAGACTGATTGCCCGCAGGGTGCGCGACCATCATGTTTACGCGGAAATCCTGCCGTATACGACTGGTCCGGAGGTCATAAAAAACGCGGGCTATAAGGGAATCATTTTTACGGGCGGACCGAACTCCGTCTTTGATCTGTCCTCTCCTCACTATACCCCCGACATACTCTCATACGGCATACCCGTCCTCGGCATATGCTACGGATGTCAGCTTACCGCGTGGATGGCGGGCGGCGAGGTGAAGACCGCCGAGACGAGCGAGTACGGCAAGACGGAGATAAAGATTGAGAAGGACACATCGAAGCTTTTTGACGGCGTGCCCGAGATTAATACCGTATGGATGAGCCATACGGACAGAGTTGCGAGCCTGCCCGACGGCTTTGAAATCACGGCATCGAGCGCCGTGTGCCCCATTGCCGCTTTTGAAAACGAAACGAAAAAAATATATGCCGTGCAGTTCCATCCCGAGGTCACTCACAGCGAGTACGGCAGCACTATGCTGCATAATTTCCTTTACAGGGTGTGCGGCTGCACGGGAGACTGGAATATGGACTCATTTATCGACGATACAGTGGAGGCCATACGTAAGAAGGTGGGAAACTCCCGTGTTATTCTCGGCCTTTCCGGCGGCGTTGATTCATCTGTTGCGGCAGCGCTTATCAGCCGTGCCATCGGCAGGAATCTTACTTGCGTTTTCGTCGACCACGGGCTTATGAGAAAGGACGAGGGCGACTTCGTCGAAAAGACATTTACGTCGATGTTTGATATGAAATTCGTCCGCGTGAACTGCGCCGACAGATTTTTTACGGCTCTAAAGGGCATCACCGACCCGGAGGAAAAACGCAAGATAATCGGCGAAAACTTCTACGAGGTTTTCTGGGGCGAGATAAGCAGACAGAGCGGCAACGGTTTCCTCGGTCAGGGCACAATCTACCCCGACAGAATAGAGTCGGGCAAGGACGATGCCGCAAAGATAAAAACCCATCATAACCGTGTAGGAATACCCGAGGGACTGAAGTTTGCGGGGCTTGTCGAGCCGCTGCGTGACCTTTTCAAAGATGAGGTACGCTCCGTCGGTGAGAAGCTCGGCATTCCCTCCGAACTCGTTTGGAGGCAGCCTTTCCCCGGACCGGGACTGGGCGTGCGCATAATCGGCGAAATAACCGAAGAGCGCGTGCACCTGCTGCAGGAGGCAGATGCCGTGCTGCGCGACGAGATGAGCGCATGCGGATACGAGAGGGAGCTTTCGCAGTTCTTCTGCGTGCTGCCGGGCGTCAGGACGGTCGGCGTCATGGGCGACCACCGCACGTATGACGAC
>CAKSEI010000047.1 GCA_934446285.1 uncultured Eubacteriales bacterium
ACGGTAATCAGACCTATCAGCTGAGCGAAAACGCCGCACGCGTAGTCAACGACATTCAGCGCCTCGCCTATTGTGCTCTGTGCCCTGTCCTTGAGAACCTGAATATCCGGATTTTCGAGCTCCTCAAAATCCATTGATGCGGTATGCATGTAAAAGTCGGCATCAAAGTTCAGATTCAGCTCCAAATTCAGCTTATACAGCTTCACGCCGAGATATGTATTAAGCAAATTGTTTAAGAAAGGCAGTCCTATTATCAGGCATACATATATCAATATAATATTAAGTCGCCTGTCGCCCGCAAGCTCATTTATCAAAAGCCCGGGAAAAAACACATATATAAGAGGATAAACCGCATTAAATAAAGACTCAACCGTCCTTAAAAATATATATGTCTTGCCTTTGCTCTCCTTCCATACAAATTTGAGCATAAACAGAACATTCCCGAATATGACCTTAAGATTATTCTTAAATCCTATCAATCTTGATTTCATAACATTTCCTCCGACTCCAAGCTATATAAAATATGTAAAATCCTTATGTAAAAATAACATATATAGGCAGATGATTTTGCTGTGAAAGCACAAATTGCTATGACTCAGCAGGGCTGAGACGACTGTTTTTTCTTGCTTCTGGCCAACCATTCTTGCTGACCGTGAGCAGTGTTGAATGAGGACTCTTGTCCTCCCATATTGTTACAATGGGTTTGACAATATTGGCGTTTTTCGTTATTATTTTTATATATTATCCCCGTCCGCCTCGCGGTAGAAATGCGCCTGTTTGTCAAACATTTCGGTATATATACCGCCCTTTGCGTACAGCTCGGCGTGAGTGCCGTACTCCGCGACATGACCGTCCGCGAAAACGGCTATCACGTCGCTTAACTTGACCGCTGACATTCTGTGCGTGACGAAAACCGCCGTATGCCCCGATGTCATTGTATTGAATTGCGTATAAATCTCATACTCCTGTATCGGGTCGAGGGCTGCCGTCGGCTCGTCAAGAATATATACGGGAGAGCCGCGGTACAGCGCCCGCGCTATGGCTATTCTCTGCCCCTCGCCGCCCGACGGCTCAAAGCCCTCGGGGTCTATCGATTTGCCGACGTAAGTGTCTCTGCCCCTCGACAATTTCTTCACCAAATCGTTAAGCCCCGTCTCTTTTATTGCCGCGTCCGTCCTGTCGGTGTCATAATTCTCTTCAAGGGCTATATTCAACGCGAGCGGCAGCTGATATAGACTGAAATCCTGAAAGACAGGAGCGAACAGCTTTTGATACGACCTTATGTCAAACTCCTTTATATTCTCTCCGTCAAGCAATATCTCGCCCTCGATCGGCTCGTACAAACGGGTCAAGAGCTTTATAAACGTGCTCTTGCCCGAGCCGTTTTCTCCGACGATGCAGAGCTTTTCTCCGCACTTAAATTTTATATTCAAATTATGCAAAGAAAAGTTCTTGCTGCCGGGGTACTTAAACGAAACATTCTTGAATTCTATCACGGAGTTTTCGCCGAACTCGGGAGAATTTTTGCCCTCCGCCAAATAAGGTGTTCCCATGCTGCGGAACTTCTTTATATCGTCGGCATGGGGTTTATAGGACGATATATTAAGGTAAGCATTAAATATACTTCCTATATATCCCGAGAAGCTGCCCGCGGCAGAAATAAAAATCGTCATAAAACCGATTGACAGCCCGCCGTTTATTACACGATACAGCGCAGAAGAATACAATATAAGCTCCTGTACAGCCCTTGTGACAGCATGTATACTTCGCCTTCCGTATTCTTTCCGCTCCTGCTCGTCGGTATTGGCTTTTATTGCTTTGCACGCGTTACCGTATCGGTCAAGCAAAAAGTCTTTTATGCCGAAAAGGCGTATTTCCTTGCCGTTTGCCCTGTTCCCGAGATTGTTTGACTCGGCGACAAAAATATTATTGAGCGCCCTGTATCTGATCTGATACCCGTATTTTTCACCGTTTATCTTATTTGTCACGGAGGCGTTGACAAAAATTATTATGAGCAAAACAATGACGACGGCGGGATTCAGATATATCATTACGGAAGCCACCGGAACAATGCCGACAATTGCCCCGAGCAGATTAAGCACGTAAGAAAGCATGTCAACGGGAGCGCCGGGAGCATTATAAGTCATTTCGCATATTGCCCCACAGACTCTCGGGTTTTCAAGCTCCTTATAATCGATATCCGCAATATAAGACTGCAGCTCATTCCCGAGAGCGCGCCTCACGCGCCGTTCCTTTTTATCAGCCGAGGCGTGAAAGGTCAGCTCATTCAGTCGGATCGCAATCGGTGCAATGACAAGCAGCGCAACATATATTATAATGCGTTTCATGTCCCGTCCGCCTGTCAGCTCGTTTATTATCACGCCGGGGATTATCATATAAGCAAGCGGAATAAGGCTGCTTAAAACCGTATATATACTCATGAGCAATATATAAGATTTCCCGCAGTCAGCCAAACGGAAAAACCCGAGCATATAGCACATGCATCCCCACGTTGACCTAATATCGGAAATGACGGATTTTATATGATTCATATTGTGTTCCTCCCGATATTGTTTACGGTACTTTGCTTTACTCCCCGTCCGCCTCGCGGTAGAAATGCGCCTGTTTGTCAAACATTTCGGTATATATACCGCCCTTTGCGTACAGCTCGGCGTGAGTGCCGTACTCCGCGACATGACCGCTCTCGAATACCGCAACCTTATCGGCTAACTGCACGGCGGATAGGCGGTGGGTTATGATGACGGCACAGCTATCCTCTATCATATTATTAAACTGCACGTATATCTCATACTCCTGTATCGGGTCAAGGGCTGCAGTCGGTTCATCGAGCACAAAAACCTTTCCTCCGCGATACATTGCACGCGCGATAGCCATACGCTGCGACTCTCCTCCGGACGGGTCAAAGCCCTCGGGGTCTATGCTTTTGCCTATCATCGTATTATATCCGCGCGGCAGCTTTGCAAAGAGGGTATCAAGCCCGGTCTTTTTTATAACATCGTCGAGCCTGTCCTTATTCTCGGGATTATTCAGAATAATATTATCCTTTGCCGTGAATTCATATTCGACAAAATCCTGAAAAACCGGGGCAAAAAGCTTCAGATAGCTATCATAGTCGTAGTCAACGATATTTATTCCGTTGAGCGTTATCTCGCCTTCGCACGGCATGTAGAGCCTGGTGAGCAGCTTAACGAGCGTTGATTTTCCGCTGCCGTTCTGACCGACTATACACAGCCGCTCGTTTGCCTTTATTTTAAGATTTACATTTTTCAGAGCGTATGTGTCACTCCCGGGATATTTAAAGGAGACATTTTTGAATTCAATACATGAGTCCCCCTCAAAGACGGGCTGCAGCGTTCCCGTGCCCCTTGTGCGGTTCGGTCGGTTGAAGAATCGCTCCATATCCTCTACATACATGCTCCGATTGTACAAATCCACATAGGTGTTGAACGCCCATTGCAGCTTGCCCGTCAACTGCGACGCAGCGGACAGCCCTATCGTCAGGTCACCGACGGGAATACTTTTTCTGATAATGCTCACGGTAAATATGGCATAAATGCAGATAAGCTGAACGCATGATAAAATCGAGGCAACTATGCTTATTACGCTGCCCTTTTGGGTCGACTCCACGTCCAGCGCATTGTATTCCTTCTGCACTTTTTCAAAGCGTCCGACAAGGTATTCGCTCAGGTCAAAAACACGGAATTCCTTTCCGTAGCTCTGATTGTCGAACATCCAATGATAAGAACCGAGAATTCTGTCAAAGCGTTGGAATTTCTTGCTGTAGTCAAAAAGCTTTTCGCTGACGCTTTGCCTTGTGAATAAGTTGATTACGGCAAAAGCCGTAACAATAAGTATTATGTAGAAATCAAAGCGTACAATGACAAAAAGGTATATGATAACATTTATAACTGCGGTAAGAAAAGCTATAACCTGGTCCACTATAGCAGGGCTGTCGTTAAATGTCGACCTTGCCAAATTCATCTCATCCTGCAAAGCGGGGTCCTCAAGAGTTTCGTAATCCATACGCAGATGAAAAAGGAAGAACTCCTTATGCAGCCGCAGAGTAAGTGCATCATACAATGCCGTAAGACGCTTGCCGGACAGCGTATATATTATATCCTTAATAAACGGCACAATGGCAAGAGCGGCTATATATCCTGCGATATACTCTATTCTCCTGTCACCGATAAGCTCGTTTATTATAAGACCCGGAAAAACGGTTGTAATAAACGGGACTACGCTGTCGAGCACGGCAAGAAAAATCTTATATCCGCCGTATTTAAATCCCTCTTTATACTTCAGCATCAGCTTAAAGCTGAAAACCGTTCCGTGAAAAGCTTTCTTCAATTTCTTCATTATTATGTCTCCGTAAGGTTTCACAGGTCGTATACCGCGCAAGCCTTGCGCCCGCGCGATATACGCACGAAATATGCGAAAAGCCGATTGTTGGCTTAGTTCGTCATGGGTTTATTAACATGTAATTACATGTCAACACCCCTGAGAATGGTTTTTTTGGCTTCTTTGTTCCTGATGAAATCCGCCGAAATTAGCGTTTGACACTTCGGCAGTAAATCCTGAACAAGCACTGCGACAATCGTCGCTCGGTCCTCTTCTTTGCTCTTGAGGCTCGATGCTTTTACCGAAACTCATCTTTGTTTCCTCCTTTCTTTTCATATAATACTGCAACAGCCGAAAACAGCAATCTGTGTGCAGCGACCGATTTTGCAGTATTTACAATTGTTAATGATATTGCTTTGGCTTTTCGCAATATTTCCACGATAACTAACCGAGAAGTTCAATCCCCTCGGGATAGGACAATTTTCTTAAGATACTGTCTCTCAAGAAATCCTTTACTCCGAAATCATTTATGTAAAATGATTTTTTCGGCAAATTTTTATGATTTGAAATGTTCACCATATACTCCTTTCCGATAATACAAAACGGCGAAATTAGGATTATATCAACCTTTTTTCCTAAACAGCATCTAACATAATCGGTTATTTCGTCCGAGTCCTCTGCAAAATTACCGTCGGCTGAGACAATAATATAATCCGGATTTAATCGGCGTATATCGACAGCATAATTAACAATGCCGTCTATACTATTTCCAATATCTACGGAAACAAGTGCAATTTCGCAATCATCCGGATCTACGTCTTTATTTTGCTGAACACCGCAGCCCAAAGCATTCTGTTTTTGTAATTGTTCAAAAATACTCTCTGTGTAACTGAGAAAAGAATGTTCAAAGGAAACATTCATGTCAGAAAAGAATTTTGCAAGCATTATTTCAACATCATACGACAATGTCAGCGCCCCGACACTGATAAGCAAAACTGTCGTTTTGCAGCCGTATTCACTGCAAGCCCGCCTAAGGTTATCGCAAGTAAATGATGATTCAGATATGCCCCTGAAATCGGGTGTATGAATAAAATATACCGGTTTATTTTCAAGTTCGGAAATCTCAATTATTCTGGTTGTGCCCCTTTGTGATACACCATTGTTTTTGAATATAACCGTAAAATCGCTTTCTGACACGCATTGTCCTACATTTTTCATTACAGTAATTTTTATTGGATAATCATGCCATATTATATTGCTGTCCGGATGATTCTCCTCGGTCAGCACTATCTCGTCACAATCTAAATTCAACAAAAAATCAACACCATACAGTAGCATCTGTTCAGTATATAAATCAGAAAAAACGAAAGCTTTTTTCATTAACTACATCCTTTTCTATTAACATTAATCAACACTGTTTTTTAAAAAATCAAGTATCCTTTTCTTTTGCGCATTACAAAAGATATTTTTAGCATAATGGCTGAGAGCCTCGGATTCAAAATCGCAGCACTGGTCAACGCACAAGTTGCAAAATCGCATCGCCCAACATGATTTGCATTCATTCTCGGTCAATTTGCCTATGTTAAGGAATTCTTCGATTTTTTCTTCATTTATGCCGGTACTGATATTACCTATAGATAGTTCTTTAAATTCGCAGGCTTTTTCGCACGGAAAGAAAACCCCTCTGCAATCAGCAAATAATCTATTCACACCCGCAACGCAAGGTCCGCTGTGATGCCACGAACCGCATATCTGCTTTTTATCACTGTAGCATTCTCCGTATCTTTCTGTAGGCTCATTGATTCCCGCCAAGTTATTTTTCTCGTCGGTAACCATTTTCCCTTTATCAAATGTCATCTTTTCGCGGTAATCTATTCCTCGCAAATTAACATTCAAAGGATTAACTTTTTTTATTCCGACCGACGCGAAGAAATCCTGAACCTCGCTGTAATTCTCATCATCAAACACTACCGGCATAAATGATATAGCCTCTTCAAAGTAATTTTTATTTATCTCCTTAATTCTTTTAATATTCTCAAAAACAGTATCATATGTTCCCTTGCCTGTTATGCCGAATTTTCTGTGTTTATCCTGAATCTCCTTATTTCCATCAAAGCTGATTGCAATACGGAATTTATGTTTAATGAAAAAATGTATCATACTTTCATTCATAACAGATGCATTAGTCGTCATGTTAAAGCTAACCGCTTTTGTTTCAAACAAAGTTTCGGCGTAGTCAACTATTTTTTCGATAAGCCCAAAATTCAGCAGAGGTTCCCCGCCGTAAAAATATATTGCAACATCATAAGAATTGCATGAGTGCATATAAAAATAATCAAGAGCCTTTTGGGCGGTTTCCCAAGTCATGTTATTTTCATTATGTACATGCTCAAAGCCATTATCCACCGCAAAAGTGCAATACCTGCAATTAAAATTACAATTTTGCGTAACCTGAAATATAATCTCAGTCAGACATTTATCGGCAAGCAGTGAAACATACGGTATAAGCGGATGCTCAATTTTATCGATAAAATTATACCTAAGCATTCCTTTGTCCATCAGCAATTTTATATCATCTTTGAACCTACCGTTTTTCCCATTTGTAAGATATTCCGAACACCCGACTGTTTGCAATTCTTTTAATTCCGCATAGTGCTCTTTCGACACTTTAAGTATATGATTAGTATATGTATCATAAAGATAATATTCGCCTTTATAAATAAAGATTTTTGCCACCGGAAAATCCTGTATTTCAGTAGGCTTCATCGTTTAATTCTCCTGAATATCAATCAATTTTTCTTTTCCGCACCGCGCTCCTTGTTCAGATTTTTGATATTCCCTAAACTTAAGAGCAATATTAAGGTTAAGCTTGCGTTTTATTATATTCTCAAATAGGCTGCAAACACTTTCTTGCCACGCAGAATTACTTAATGCAAATATATATTCCAGCACATTTGAATGCTTGTGATATACAAAACCGAAATCAGTCACCATGTCTTTAGTACAATTGTTCAGCTCGGAAACCGCTTCAAGTAAACTGTAAGGACTTACTTCCTCTCCGCTGCTCAGTTCAATCACCTCAAGCTTCCTGCCGTATATACGTTTTATTTCCATCGTGCCTGCATTTCCGTATTCCGGTTCTATCACGTCTCCTTGTTCATATCGGATAAGCGGCATAGCCCTGTTATGCAAATTGGTAATAACAGCGTTGCCTCTACGGAATTCATCGTTCTCACCAACATTGCGAGTCTCCAAAAAAACATTGTCATGCAATATTTCCATCCTGTGCTTAGGATTTTCAAACGATATGCCGTTCATTTCTTCAGAGCCGTACATATTAGCAAAACATGTATCGAATAATTCGATTGTATTTCTTCTTAATTCCGGAGAAAGAAGTTCCCCGACCGATTCAATATATCTCAAGGATTTCGGAGGATGTTTATTTGTCCGTTTATACGCATTGATAAGCTTTTTTAAAACAAACGGCTGAACATACATCCAAATAGGCTGAAAATCTTCTATAAGATTAATAACATTATCAAAAGCCTCTTCCTTTTGAATCAAAGAAACATTTATCGACAAAAGGTTTTTGCTTTCGTTACCATAATAAATGGTATCTCCGTCGTTTTTAACGTCATATGTATTGAGCGTGAAGATTACATACCGCTCTCTCGGCTTTATACCATACCACTGCCATCTTTTTCTCCAAAGACACATATTGGATGCATACCAATCTTTATAATCCCAATATACATTTATCGGTACACCGGTTGAACCGGAAGAGGATTGTCTTTTCAGAAGTTGATTATAGTATTTTGCCTTATACCCATCAGAAAACATATTATACCTGTTTTCCTGCAGTTCCTTTCTCGTAAGGACAGGCCATTGTGTAATATCAAGCGGATTTTTTATTCCATACTCACTTATGCGTTTTTTATAAAAGTCATTGTGCTCTGAAACATACTTCAGCATCGCTTCAAGCTTTGTCATCCCCCAGCCTCCATCTCACTTGTCGATTGTATATTTATAACACGGTCAAGAATATCCGTAATCAAATCTGCATTTCTGAAATTTTCCATTAGCAGAGCTTCATCCGGAACTTCAATATTGAAATCCGTCTCCGTCTCTATCAAAACAGTAACATATGTCATAGAATCCATTCCAAGGTCATCTATTAAATCCGCATATTCTATTATGTCGGCATCTACATCCTGAAATATATCGGAAAGTATTTTTATCACTCTTTCTTTTATTTCATTTTTCTCCATCGATTGCTCCGTTTCTTTTCTTCATATTCAAAAGCAGCGCAAAATGAAGCCATAAAGACTCATTTTGCGCTGCATCTCAGCAACATAAAATTTCTCCCGGCGAAATGCCTTTCGGTGACAAACAACAAAGAAAACAACTTAGTGCGCCGCACGGTGTCCGACGTTGTATGCCCTGATGTATGCTCCCATTTCAGCATTTCTATATTGTTCAATGTCATTCTCCATTACCATATTTTTGCTGCAAATCTATATTAACATGTTTTATTTAATTTGTCAATATTATTTTTGCGTTTATTTGCATATTCTCACAGCCTTTTTGCGGCATATATGCTTTATGTGCCCACTATTTTTCGTTTTTCCAACTTTATGTTTGTCTTATCATCTTAGCGAGGCAAAATAGCGCAATGTGTCCGCAAATTCAGACTTTTTTCGTTTGAACAAGACATAATTGACGTTTTTCGTTATTATTTTTATATATTATCCCCGTCCGCCTCGCGGTAGAGCTGCGCCTGTTTGTCGAACATTTCGGTATATATACCGCCCTTTGCGTACAGCTCGGCGTGCGTGCCGTACTCCGCTACATGACCGTCCGCGAAAACCGCAACCTTATCGGC
>CAKSEI010000048.1 GCA_934446285.1 uncultured Eubacteriales bacterium
CTGCGTTACCGTAGATACGGCGAGTTCCGCGAAAGTGCCCATTATTCAGCCTCTACAGCCTTAGACGCTATATCGTCGGGAAGGGTTATATTCATCTCTGAGAGTGCCGAGGAGTTTACGTAAATACCGTACTCAGTGACAGTCTCAAAGGGCATGTCGGTGCACTTTGCCTCGCCGCGCAGAACCTTTGCAGCCATCTTGCCTGCCTGCTTGCCCAGCTCTACGTAGTCGATACCTGCGGAAGCAACGCATCCGCCCTTGACCTGCTCAACCTCACTGCCGTATACGGGTATTCCTGCCTCGTTTGTCTTATCGAGCACGGACGCGAGCACGCCGACGACGTTATTGTCGGTGAGGTTGGAAATCGCGTCTACATCGCGGCTGATAAGGGTATCTATCGCCTGAGTTACCTCGGACTGAGCCGTTACGCCTATATCGTCAATCTTAAAGCCGTAGTTGCCCGCCTTCTCCTTGTATTCCTCTATTGCGGAAACGGAGTTAGGCTCGCTTGTCGTATATACGATGCCTATGGTTTTTGCCTCCGGCTGCAGCTTTCTTATGAGGTCGAGCTGAGCCTCTACGGGCAGCTTATCCGAGACACCCGTTACGTTTCCGCTGTCAAGCTTTGCTTTAACGGGATCTGTTATAGCATTGAATATAACCGGAATGTTTTTATCCTCTGCCGCAGCAAAGCAGGCTGTAGCGGAGTTGGTCGCGATACCGCACATGAGCGCGACATTCTTCGCCGAGAAATTCTGTGCTATCTGAGTAGCTATATTGTCATCAAATCCCGCATTCTGATAATCTATCTCAAAGTCCGTGCCCTCGGCAAGGCCCGCTTCCTTAAGTCCCTCGATAAAGCCCGTGCGGCAGTTATCAAGCGCCGGATGCTCGCCGTACTGCGAAATTCCTATGACGGGAACACTCTTTTTCTCTTCGGACTCCTGCTTTCCGCACGATGCGAAAATAAGTGATGTAAGTACCGTACCGATTGCAACCGCTGCCGTAATAATTCTTTTCATTTTTAATTCTCCCTAAGTGTTTTGACTGAATTTTTTGTTTTTGGTTTTGTGAAAAAAGAAACTCAGCCTCGCCACATTCCCTCAAGTATAAACATCGTTTTTTCCTCCGGAAATAAAAATAAACCTGTCCCATGATAATGGGACAGGTAGTAAAACCTGCGGTGCCACCCAAATTGATGCAAGCATCCTCTCTCATGCACTGTCATGCATGTCTGCGCTGGTAACGGAAGCAGAGAATCCGTTGACTGCTACTTGCCTCGCGGCTTTCGGTCACCCTCAGGAGTCCATTCGCTCTCCCATGAAGACCGTCTCGCACCGACCGACGGCTCTCTGAACATCACTCGGAAAGAGTTACTTACTCTCCCTCTTCGGTTTATGCAAAGATTATATCACTGACCTTTTGCTTTGTCAATAGCTTTTTTTAAAAAACTCAAAAAATTTCCCGGCAGTCTCCCGCCGGGAATTTTCACTCTATGTCAGTCAAGCTCGCGTTTGCCCGTATACAGCTCGTAATATCTGCCTCTGAGAGCTATAAGCTCGTCATGACTTCCCCTCTCCACTATCTCGCCGTGCTCGAGCACCATTATCGCGTCCGCATTACGGACGGTAGACAGTCTGTGAGCGATAACGAACGTCGTTCGGTCGGTCATCAGTCTGTCCATTCCGTGCTCTATGTGCATTTCAGTTCTCGTATCGACCGAGGACGTAGCCTCGTCGAGAACAAGTATCGGCGCGCGACTGAGGGCTGCACGCGCAATATTAAGTAACTGCCTCTGCCCCTGCGAGAGGTTCATACCGTCTCCCTTGAGCATAGTGCAGTAGCCGTCAGAGAGCCTCATTATAAACGAATGGGCGCTTGCCGTCTTTGCGGCGGCTATGACCTCCTTGTCCGTAGCATCCAGTCTGCCGTAGCGAATATTATCCATGACCGTACCCGTGAAGAGGTGCGTGTCCTGAAGAACCATGGCAATATTCCTTCGCAGATAGTCGCGGTCGTAGTCGCGTATATTCTCACCGTCTATTGTTATCTTTCCCTCGTTTATATCGTAGAAACGGTTGAGAAGATTGGTAACGGTAGTCTTGCCCGCACCCGTCGAGCCTACAAATGCTATTTTTTGTCCCGGCTTTGCATAAAGCGAGATATCCTTTAATATCACCTTGTCGGGAGTATATCCGAACGTCACGTGTGAAAGCTCTATATTGCCGCGTATACCGTCCGTCAGTCCCTTGCCCGCATAGCTCTCCGGCGGAGGAAGTATCGGCTGCGCGCCCTCGGGCAGCTTCGGAATATCCGCCTCCTCGGGGGTGATGTCCATTATGCCGAAAACGCGCTCCGCACCTGCAAGAGCAGCGAATATCGTCGATGTCTGCTGGGATATCATGTTTATCGGCATGGAAAATTGCCGTGAGAAATTGCAGAATGTCGCAAGTCCGCCTACGTCAAATCCCCTGAATAAGCATAAAAGTCCTCCGACTCCGGCAGTCACGGCATAGCTTATCTGGCTTGTGTTTCCCATGATAGGTCCCATCACGCCGCCGTAGAACTGCGCCTTAAACTGCTTGTCACGCATATCGTCATTGAGCGTGTCGAATTCTTCCTCGCAGATTTCCTCGTGGTTAAAGACCTTTACGACCTTAGAGCCGGTGACCGTCTCCTCAATATAGCCGTTGAGTGCGCCGAGCGCCGACTGCTGCGCGGAGTAATATTTCCCGCTCCTGCCCGCGATTGCCATTCCTCCGCGCATAAATATCGGGATAAAGGCGACGGTCACGAGCGTAAGGATTATATTCGTAGACACCATGAGAGCGAATGTTCCGATAAGCGAAATAACGCCCGAGACAAGACTCGTCACGGTATTGTTGACCATAGTATCAATATTGTCGATATCGTTTGTAAAACGACTCATTAGTTCGCCCGTGGTATTCGTATCAAAATAGCGGACGGGCAGCGTCTGCAGCTTGCGGAAGAGGTCGTTTCGCAGCGTCTCCATCGAGTTCTGCGATACAGTCATCATCAGCCTCGCCTGAATATACGACGTCACAACTCCCACGGCGTATATCACCACGAGGATTATGAGTATGCGGGCGAGTGCCTGAATGCGAGCCTCTGCCGCCACGGAGGAATCGACAGCCGCATTTATTACGTATCTGAGCATATAAGAGCCGGCAAGCGATGTTACGGTCGATACAAGCATACATAGGAGTACGACGGCGAGCATCCACTTGTATCTCGCAATATATGTCCAAAGGCGCGCGACGGTCTTGCCGATATTCTTCGGCTTTCCCTTACCCCTGCCGCGCCCTCCGGGGCCTCCCGGTCCGCCCGGTCCTCCGGGACCGCGGCGCTTTTCGTTTACGCTGCCGCGATATCTTTTTCTTAATTCTTCGAGATTTCTACCTGCCATCTTTATGCCCCCTTTTTGCCGTCTGTCTGGGAGTTAAAGATTTCCCTGTATTCTTCGTTGATCTTAAGCAGTTCGTCGTGCGTACCGACTCCCGTTATTTTCCCGTTGTCCATTACGACAATAAAGTCGGCATCCTTTACCGAGCTTATCCTCTGCGCAATTATGATTTTCGTCGAGCCCTGCAGCTCCTGCGCAAAGGCGCGGCGTATCTGTGCCTCGGTTGCGGTATCCACCGCGCTCGTCGAGTCGTCGAGAATTAAGATTTTCGGTTTTTTCAGAAGTGCGCGGGCAATGCACAGCCTCTGTTTCTGTCCGCCAGACACGTTTGTTCCTCCTTGGTCAAGGTCAGAGTCGTAGCCCGCAGGAAAAGACGAAACAAATTTATCCGCCTGTGCATACCCCGCAAAGGTCTTTATCTCCTCGTCGTCCGCGTTCCCGTCTCCCCAGAGGAGATTGTCCTTTATCGTGCCGGAGAAAAGAACATTTTTCTGCAGCACCATGCCTACGCCGTCACGCAGATTTTTGAGAGAATAGTCGCGCACGTTCACTCCGTCGACACTGACCTCTCCCCCGTCGCAGTCGTAGAGACGCGCGATAAGCGAAACAAGCGTACTCTTCCCGCAGCCCGTTGAGCCTATTACACCGACGGTAGAGCCAGCCGGAATTTTCAGATTTATCCCGTCGAGCACCTTTTCTTCACTGTTCTTATAGTAGCGGAAAGTAACGTCCCGGAACTCTATTTCGCCCCTCTCGACGCGTCTGTCGGGACAGGCTGCCCAGTCGTCAGAGATATCGGGTTTTTCGTCGAGAACCTCGCGCAAACGCTTTGCCGACGCCAAGGCACGGGACAGCATCATAAACATCATCGTCACCATCATCAGCGACGAAAGAATCTGAGTTATGTAAGTTACAAATGCTGTAAGATCCCCCGCCGTCATGCTGCCGCCGACAACCATTCTGCCGCCGAACCACATCACGGCGATAGTGGTGATATTCATGCACAGGGTCATCACCGGGCTCATCATTATCATAATTGACATAGCGCCCATTCCCGTGCGTTTGAGCGTTAAGTTCGCGCGTGCGAATTTTTCGTTCTCATAATCCTCTCGGACAAAGCTTTTTACGACTCTGACGTTCGTAATATTCTCCTGCACGGTAGAGTTAAGCTCATCGATTTTCGACTGTACTGCGGAGAACCTGCTGAATCCCTTGACGATAAAGAATGATATTGCCGCTATCAAAAGAGGAACCGCCACGCACAGCACGAGAGTAAGACGTGCATTCAGCAGCACCGCCATTATTAGTGCACCTATGAGCATACCGGGCGCGCGCAGGGCCATACGCAGCATCATATTTAAGAAATTCTGCATCTGAGTTACATCGTTCGTCAGACGCGTGACAAGCGAGCCGGTCGAGAATTTGTCTATATTTGAGAAAGAGAAGCCCTGTACCTTTCTGTACACATCGCTGCGCAGGTCGGAGGCAAAGTTTACCGACGCCTTTGCGCCGAAGTACGCCCCGCCGACGCCGCCGAGCATCATGAGCACGGCGGTTATTATCATTCCGACCATGACCGCTATGACAAAGGTATAGTTGCTGCCGAACATGTCATACAACCGCCTGACGACAGGGCTTGTTATTTCCTCGCCCCTAACGCCGCTGTCGATGATATATCCGAGCAGCTTCGGCATAAGGACTTCGCCAAGGACCTCGACAATCATACAGACAGGACCTATAATAAAGTATGCAAGATACGGCTTTATGTATTTGTACCAGTGCTTCAAAGCCTTTTACCCCGCTTATTTTTTATCGCATTTACAGGGCTTTTTACCCGTCAGGTTAAAGAATATACGGTCGAGCAGCGACATAAGCTGTTCAATTTCTTCCATGCTCATATCCTTTACCGCTTCCCTGTCCATAGTCTGTACAAGCTGTCTCGACGCCTCATCAAATGCCTTGCCCTTTTCGGTCATGTAAACGCGTACCGCACGCAAGTCAATATCGTCCGGAATACGTTTGACGTATCCCTCTTCCTCCATCTTTTTTAGAGTGATGCTTATTGTGGGAGGCTTGAGATTTGTCGCACGGGCAAGAGTCAGCTGCGTCGCCCCCTCGTTTCTCGAGAGGTGGAAGAGCAGATGTCTGTAGCTTTCGTTTAGTCCGCGCTCGCTTGCAAGTTCGCTTATACGATTGTGAAATATCTTAGAGAGTGCGTTAATCGCCATAAACGGACGATTTTCAGGTGTATTGGTGTTCATGATAAACCTCCGATATAATTTGTTTTCTAACTAATGACAGTATATATATTTTCGGTTTGAATGTCAAGACATTTTGTGAAAATTCATATTTTTTTCACAGCACGGTATTATAATGTAGTTACCCGAAAGGTAAAAAGTTGAAGGAGTACAAATGGACGGTAATACTCGGCACGGGCGCTCGCTCGGGGCAAAGCTCATCACTGCGCAGCTCATAGCGGGAGCGGCGGTCATGCTGCTTGAGGCAGTATGCAGATTTACGAAATATTTAATGCCGATGACACTCTCGCTTTTGATATGTTTCCTTATATATACCGCAATCTGCATTGCATTATGCTTTGTCGACGGCGTAAAAAGGCTGTACGTCGGTATAAAGTCAAATCCGGAAGGAGCGGACATCACGCGCTCGTTTCTCCGCTTTTGCGCTGTCTCGGTACTTGCCGTCGCCGTAAGTTTTCTATGTATAATGTTTTTTCCCGACTTCGCGTCAGCGGGTGAAATGTCACTGCCCGACGGCGAATATGCCGCCGCCCTCACTGCTTTTTTTACAGCTCTGCGCGACAAAGGCTATATGAGCCCCCTCTTTTCTGTTTCCGTAGTTGCATCTGCCGGTGTCGGCATTCTCGGCTCCGCGTCCGTCTGTTTCTGTGCTGCTGCAGGTGCAAAATGGCGCGAGCACCCTTTCGTCGGATTTCTCTTCGGAGTATTTGTATTTGACTTATTAAACTCTTTTGTCAACTCTCTGCTGTACAGCATCTGCGCACGCGTATCCCCGGGACTTGTCACCGTGTCATCCGCTGTCTCGAGTTTTTTGTCTGTAGATACAACCTCCCCCGTCAAGTCTCTGACTCAGATGACCGAACTGATGCCCGTCGCGACGGAATACTGCAAGCTGACGGCGCTCAGCTCTCTCCTGACCATCGTCTCGACCGTCACCTGCCTTATCACCGCATCATTCTTTTTAGGTGCTAAACGCATGACGGACAGGTAAAGGCGGTAAAATAAAATTATAATCCGAAAATACGGACTGCGACGGAATGACATGAATTCAACATACGCAAACGGCAGATGCCTGCTCCCCGCCCGTGCCGTGCCGTGGCTTGCCTCGGCGAGGCGTATACCGCGCAGTTTATTTAACGCACCGCAGCCGGCAAAAAGCACTTTTACCCCGTAAAGGTATTGACAATATCCGACCTATGTGATATAATACGGATTGTTGCAGACGGGGTGTGGCTCAGTTTGGTAGAGCGCTTGGTTCGGGACCAAGAGGCCGCTGGTTCGAATCCAGTCACTCCGACCATATCGAGTATTCATAAGGAATTTGACTTTATGAATACTCGGTTTTCTTATCTTAATACGGATTATTTAAGGAGCAGGTTTTCACCTGCTCCTTTTGTTATGCCTTTTCGGGTATCGGCGACGATATTAGGTCTTTGAGATACTTCGGGTATCTCCACATACCCTACAAAGCGATAATAAATTACGATTCTCTGCGTTCGGTTTTTTCCTTTGCCTTCTGTTTCGAAAGCAATAATGCGGTCGATGAGTTCACGGAGAGGCGGTGCGGTCAGTTTTTGAATTTACATAAACTGCCTTTCGTTTTGAATTAACTTTCGCACCTTGTCCTTTTCCGATGACTGTCTGACATCGCCTTTTTAGCGGTTTCCTTCGGCAGTTTTCGGGGGAGTCTTATTTTACAATGTTTTTCACCCATACGCCGCGACGTACGAGGATGAGCCCGAAAACGCATTTCAGCACAGAGATAGTCTGAACGGCAGCAAAAACCGCTGTCACGGGAAGTGAGGTTAACGAAGTCAGAAGATACGCAGCAGGAACGCTCACGCACCATACAAAGCAGCTGTCAAAAAGGAATGTCACAGCCGTTTTTCCTCCCGAACGCAGCGTGAAGTAACAGGCATTCGCGCACGCGTCTATCGGCATGACAAAAGCTCCGACATACATGAGACCGGACGCAAGCGAGCGCACCGAGTCGGTCGTGTTGTACAGGCGCGGTATAAACGGAGCGGCAATATAATATAAGCCTCCGACGAAAACGCTCACCATAAGCGAGAAAGCAATAAGCTTGCGCGCAGTGTCGCGCGCGGCGACGTTCTCCCCTGCCCCGAGCTGCTGACCGATGATGATACCGATGGCAGCGCCGACGGCAAGAAACGATACGGAGAATAAATTCCAACAGGTTGACGATATGCTGTTCGCCGCAACAACATCAAGGCTGCGAAGCGAGTAACAGAAGTTGAGCGCAGCCATTCCGACGCTCCAAAGAGCCTCGTTGAGCGCAAGCGGCATGCCTTTTTTTATTATTTCCTTACACAGTCCCGCGGGGACGGCAAGGGTCCTGTATGCGCCGATTATAAACGGATTTTTTTCTTTATTCCGATGAGTCCACGCGGCAACTATGGTAAGCTCGACAAAGCGCGCAATTACTGTAGCAACGGCAGCCCCGACGCAGCCGAGCGCAGGCGCACCGAGCTTACCGAAAATCAGCACGTAATTAAGCGACATATTGACACAAACCGCTGCAGCACCCGATAACATGGGTACGAGCGTCTGGCCGCTCTCCCTGAGTGTACTCGAATAGCACTGAACGACGGAGGACGGGAAAAGCCCTATCAGCATAACCAAAAGATAACTGTATCCGAAGTCAAGAGACATCTCGGCACTGCCCGCCTCACCCTCTCCGCGCAGATACAGACCAATTAGATTTTTTCCCTGAAAAATAAAAATAAGTATTGCCGCCGCGGTAAGCAAGGTGCAGCAGACAAGCTTAAAACGAAACGTATCACGAAAGCCCTTTGTATCGCCCGAGCCGAAGAACTGAGCGCCGAAAATTCCCGCGCCCGATACTGCACCGAAGATGCAGAGATTGAAAACAAATATAATTTGATTGGCGCTGGCAACCCCCGTCATGACCTCCGTACCGACTCTGCCGACCATAAAATTGTCAAGCAGACTGACGAAATTCGTAATGCCGTTCTGAATCATTATCGGGATCATCAGAAAAAACACTTTTTTATAAAACGCCCTGTCACCAATATATTTTCTCATTCTCTCCTCCTCTTTACACAGCGGAAAAGTATTATATCATATCTGCGGCTGTTTTTCAACTTTTTTGCGCACGCCCGCAAGAAAAGGCAGAGAGTTGCCGATGCGAGCGTGATTGTTCGCTACGTAACAATTGCGCAGGAGCTTAACAAGCAAAAAACGCTGCGCCTCTTCATGCTTGTATTTAACGTATAACGGCAATATCAAAATAAAGTACGGCGGAAAACTCACGTTTTCCGCCGTATATAAAGCGATATTTCAAATAAAATCCGAGCGCAGCAGTGCATAGTGACCGATGTCGCGGTATTTTCCTTTCACAAAAATCTCCTCACGGCATACTCCCTCATACGTCATGCCGAGCTTGCGCATAACCCTCTCCGAGGCAGAGTTACCCACCATATAGCGCGCCTCTATGCGGTTGAGGTCAAGCTCGTAAAATCCGGTACGTATTACCGCACGGGCAGCCTCAACGGCATAGCCCTTGCC
>CAKSEI010000049.1 GCA_934446285.1 uncultured Eubacteriales bacterium
ACCGAATTCCGTATTTCGAAATACCGCTGAGAGAGGACTTTTCGCTCTCATGCGAAGACTACATCGGGATAAACAGAACAATCGTTATAGCAAATCCGAATGCGCCGACGGGGCTTTATATAACTCCGGAAATGATAGAACGCATAGCGAAGAGCAACCCCGACAATGTAGTTATAATAGATGAGGCGTATATTGATTTCGGCGGGACAAGCGCAATGCCTCTTGTCGAGAAATACGACAACCTGTTGATTATAGGCACATTCTCAAAGTCACGTTCTCTCGCAGGAGCGCGGCTCGGTTTTGCCGTCGGAAACGAAGCGCTCATCTCCGACTTGAATACCGTCAGGTACTCGACCAATCCGTATAACGTCAACCGCCTGACGGCAAGAGCGGGAATTGCCGCACTTGATGACAATGACTACTATATGAACAACTGCCGTATTATCGAGAGGGAAAGAGAGCGGATATCGGTGTCTCTTGCCTCTCTCGGCTTTACCGTCATACCGTCAAAGGCAAATTTTATCCTTGCAAAAAGCGACCGCATCGACGGGAAGAGCCTCTACCTTGCCCTAAAGGAAAAGGGCATACTCGTGCGGCACTTTGATAAAGAGCGGATAAATGACTATTGCCGCATAACTGTCGGCACCGAAGAGCAAATGGATACGCTCTTTGGCGCGATAAATGAAATTTACGGGGAGAACGGCTTATGAGACAAGCAAAAATCGAACGCACAACAGCTGAAACGGACATAAAACTCACTCTGGATCTTGACGGAAGAGGACAAAGCTCGGTAAACACAGGGATAGGTTTTCTCGACCATATGCTGACCCTCTTATCAAAGCACAGCCGTTTTGACATTGACGTATGCTGCAAAGGCGACATACATGTAGACTTTCATCACACTACAGAAGACGTCGGCATAGCCCTCGGAAAGGCTTTTGCACAAGCTATCGGAGACAAGCGCGGCATAAACCGCTACGCCGATATCGTGCTGCCGATGGACGAAGCACTGATACTCTGCGCCGTTGATATATCCGGACGCGGACTTTGCTGCTATAACGCACCGACACCGTCGAAAAAAATAGGAGACTTTGATACGGAGCTGAGCTGCGAATTCTGGACGGCGTTCGCTCGCGAGGCAGGAGTGACGCTCCACATACGCAGACTTGCGGGCATAAACTCTCACCATATAATAGAGGGCGTATTCAAGTCCGCTGCGCGCAGCCTAGGGAAAGCCGCATCGATAGACACCGCATTTCCCGATGAAATTCCGTCGACAAAGGGGAGTCTCTGAGATATGATTGCTGTAATAGACTACGGAGCGGGCAATCTCTTTTCTTTAGTCTCATCCCTTAATATGATAGGTGTGACAAGCGAGGTGACATCCGACCCCGAGGTGATAAAATCAGCGGACAAGCTGATACTGCCGGGGGTCGGTGCTTTCGCCGACGCGGTAAAAAAGCTGCGCGACTCGGCTCTCGATTCGGTGATAAAGGAGCAGGCGTATGCGGGCAAGGATATACTCGGCATTTGCCTCGGGATGCAGCTGCTTTTCGAAAAAAGCCTTGAACACGGTGTTCACGAGGGACTCGGGCTGCTGAAAGGACAGGTTGTCCCTATGCGCGGCGTAATTCCCGACACTCTCAAAATCCCGCATATCGGTTGGAATGCGCTGAAATTCACGAAATCAAGTCCCCTTTTCGACGGCATAAGCGATGGCGATTTCGTTTACTTCGTGCATTCGTATTACGCCTCAGACTGCACCGAGAGCGTCATTGCAGTGACGGAGTACGGAGCAGAGCTTACCGCTGCGGTCGAGAGCGGCAATATCAAGGGGTGCCAGTTTCATCCCGAAAAGAGCGGAAGGGTTGGGCTTGAAATCCTGCGTGCCTTCTGCCGCGGAGATAACAAATGATTATTTTTCCTGCTATAGACATTTACGAAAAAAAGGCGGTACGCCTCTATAAGGGTGACTACAATGAAATGACCGTCTACAGCAACAGTCCTATTGACGTTGCCGTTGATTTTGTAAAATGCGGTGCAACACACATTCACACAGTAGACCTCGAGGGCGCAAAGGACGGAACGACGCCCAATCTGACGACGGTAGCTGATATTGTGCGCGAAACGGGACTTTTCACGGAGATCGGAGGAGGCATTCGCAGTGAAAAAGCTATCGAAAAATATCTTGACGTCGGTGTCGGGCGGGTGATACTCGGGACAGCGGCGGTAAGCGACGGGGATTTTCTCCGTTCTGCCGTCGAAAAGTACGGAGAATATATCGCGGTCGGAGCGGACGTAAGAGACGGATTTATCGCGATAAAAGGATGGCGCGAACTGTCCGCACTCCCTCTTGAAGCTTTTCTTACCCGTATGCAGAGCATAGGTGTAAAGAATGTCATATGCACCGATATATCAAAAGACGGCGCTTTGAGCGGGACAAATCTCACGCTCTACCGCAGTATCTCAAAAAAATACAGCATGAACATAACGGCATCGGGCGGAGTAGACAGTATAGAAAGCATAAGGAGGCTGCGCGAAATGGGTCTTTACGGCGCGATAATAGGAAAGGCGTACTACACGGGAGCGATAAGCCTGCGTGAGGCGATAGAGGCAGCGCAATGATAACAAAAAGAATAATCCCCTGTCTTGACGTAAAGGACGGAAGAGTTGTAAAGGGCGTAAACTTCAAGGGACTTAACGATGTTTCATCTCCGGTGGAGCTTGCGGAATTTTACTCGGAGAGCGGAGCGGACGAGCTTGTTTTTTACGACATTACCGCTTCTGTTGAACAGCGCGGGCTATTCACTGACATTCTGCGCGAGGCGGCACGTCGAATATTCATTCCTCTGACAGTAGGCGGAGGAATAAACACGCTTGATGATTTTGACAGAGTTCTGAAGTGCGGAGCAGACAAAGTAAGCGTCAACTCCGGTGCAATTCGCAACCCTGAGCTTATACACAGCGCTGCACTCAAATACGGTTCTCAGTGCGTGGTAATTTCGGCGGACGTGAAACGCGTATGCGGAGAATTCCGAGTATTCTCGAAAGGCGGTCGCGAGGACACCGGCATGGAGGCTGTCGCGTGGCTTAAACGCTGCGTGGGACTGGGCGCGGGTGAGGTTGTACTCAACTCAATAGATACCGACGGGGTAAAGGGCGGATTTGACCTTGAAATGCTCGATAAAGTATGCTCATCAGTCGACGTTCCCGTTATCGCCTCGGGCGGAGCGGGAAAGACAGAAGATTTTATCGAACTTTTCGAAAAAGTCCCGCGTGTCGACGCCGGACTTGCCGCTTCGGTTTTTCATTTCGGAGAGATAAGCATTCCCGATCTGAAAGCAGCTCTCAGAGAAAACAATATACAAGTGAGGTTGTAAAAATGTTTGACATAAAAAAACTCAAATTCGATGCGGATGGGCTTATTCCCGCCGTGGTTGTAGATGCCGTTGACAAAAGGGTACTGACCCTTGCTTATATGAACGAGGAGAGCCTGAGAATAACGATGGAAAAAGGACTTACGTGCTTTTACAGCCGTTCGCGCGGGCAGCTTTGGCTGAAAGGCGAGACAAGCGGTAACTATCAGCATGTAGTAAGCATTACAGCGGACTGCGACCTTGACGCTCTCATCATCACGGTGGAAAGAGACGGTCCCGCCTGCCACACGGGCAGCGATTCTTGCTTTTTTAACACCGTTTACCAAAGCGATAAGCTCAGCGATTTCAGTCTGCAGGGTCTTTATACCCTGCTTGAGGGCAGAAAAAAAACACGTCCCGAAGGTTCTTACACCACCTATCTTTTTGATAAAGGCATAGACAAAATCCTCAAGAAGGTCGGCGAAGAGTGCACCGAGGTCATAATCGCGGGCAAGGCAGATGATAAGAGAGAAACCATATATGAACTTGCCGACCTCGCCTACCACTGCATGGTACTCATGACAGAGATGGGTATCTCAGTCGAGGACGTACACAGAGAGCTTGCCTCACGCCACATAATAGATCATAAGGTAAAGCAGGAGAAAATGACCTGATGATGCCGTCAAGCTACCATACGCACACAGTTTACTGCGACGGGAGGGACACTCCGGAGGAGCTTGTGCTCGAGGCGATAAGGCTCGGCTGCCCCGAGATAGGCTTCTCCGGGCACTCGCACACCTCATTCGACGAGAGCTACTGTATGTCCCCGGAAGGCACGCGTAAATATAAAGAATGTGTCCTCGCTCTGCGGGAAAAGTACGCAGATAAAATAAAGGTGCTGCTCGGAGTGGAGCAGGATTATTTTTCCGATGCTCCGACAGAAGGCTATGACTATGTGATAGGCTCGGTTCACTACGTGAAAAAGGATGGCTTATACCTGCCCGTAGATGAGAGCCGTGAGACACAGCAGCGTATCGTAGATAAGCACTACGCGGGAGACTATCTCGCCTTTGCGGAGGATTATTTCAAGCTTGCGGGCGAAATTTTTGAAAAAACGGGGTGCGATATAATCGGGCACTTCGACCTTATAGGGAAATTCAATGAGAAACGTGACCTCTTTGACCCCGACGACCCGCGTTACCGCTCGGCAGCGGACAAGGCGATAGAACATCTCATCGGCTGCGGTGCTGCTTTTGAGATAAACTACGGTGCAGTCGCACTCGGATACAAAAGTACTCCTTACCCCGAGGCGCGTTTGATAAAAAAACTCACGGACGCCGGTGTCAGACTGATAAAAACCTCAGACTGTCACGACAGGTCGACGCTGCTCTTCGGTCTTACATGAAATAAGCACGGCGGCAGAGGGCTGCAGCGCTTTTTTAAAAGCCGCACTAATTATAGACCGTGCGGTGTTTTGTGTTATAATATCACGGTAAAAATACGACATTTCTCTTTCGGAATGTCGGTTTTGCTTTTTATATTCCATAACTCGGCGGTGAAAATGAAAAAAACCGAAAAAACAAAAAAGGCGCTTGCCTTTGCTTTCCCCAAAACAATTCCGATAATGACCGGATTTATTATTTTCGGCAGGGATAGTTTTCTCATACCGCCGATGGTATGCATTCTCGCGCTGCTCGCCCCGCTGCGAAAGAAAATAGACAGGGAGAATAAAGATGACGTTATGTAAGCGTATAATAACAATAGCCATGTGCGTGCTCGGAACTGTCGCGACGCGCCTCATCCCATTTCTTTTGTTCAGCGGGAAAAAGGCGCGCCGCGCTTTATCGTTTATCTCGGAAAGGCGCTGCCGCCCGCGGTATTCGCCATGCTGCTCGTGTACGCCCTGAGAGGTATGTCTCTTACGACGTACAGCTACGGAATACCCGAGACCGTCGCGCTCGCCCATACGTGCGGCGTGCACGTATGGAAGAGACAGATGCTGCTTTCGATTGCCGTCGGAACGCTCAGCTATATGCTGCACGTGCAGCTTGTCTTTGTATAAAATCAGTCCCCGTCACGCGCGGGGGCTTTTTCTAACAGAGCGAGAATGTCCTCGACGGCAGCCTCGGCGCTCTTGCCGTCCTCCCATTTATATATTATATCCGCGTTCTGCATATAAAGCGGTCCGCGCTCGCAGTAAAGGTCTAACAGCGTGCATCCGGGCTTCAGCACTATTCCGCGCGTGCGAAAATTGAGAATTCGCTTGCACATCTCCTCATACGGGATATCAATATAAACGACAAGCCCCCTCTCATGCAGATGCCGCATAGCCCTATCGCAGTAAACGACACTGCCGCCCGTTGCAATAACGGTGTTCTCGCACTCAACCGATGAATTCACATCATCCTCGAGCACGCCGAAAGCCTCCGTCCCGTTTTTATCGATATACTCCTGCAGCGTCATACCCGCCCGTCTGCCGATTAAAAGGTCGGTGTCTATAAAGTCGTAGGCAAGAGCCTTTGCGAGTATTACCCCGAGCGTACTTTTGCCGCAACCCGGCATTCCTATCAAAACAATGTTTGTCATGTCTGTCCTATTCTTTCCTAAATCATCTTTCCGAATTTTCAAGCGCCTCGAAAACGCCGTCAAGTGCCTCCTCGCGAGAGGTGTATGCAGTCCTGCAGAATACGCCGTCAAAGGCATATTTCCACGTTCCCCTTTCCCGGTCGTTATAAAGGACTATCAGGTGTCCGCGTATCTTAAGGTAGCTGTTTGAATTTCTCGACGTTTTCCATATACGCTTGGAGAAATTCTCCCGCCTCTGCATTTTGCTCTTGAATTCCCGTTCGCGCCTGCGTGCACCGTCCGGGTCGCCCTCCATTTTTCCTGCGCAGACGCATCCTACACCGAAGCTTCGGTAGGCGGGATGAAGCATCCTGTGTACGTAGCGTATTATCTGCCTGCCGCACATCTCGCAGACGGCGCTCGGCTCTCCTAAATCGCTTATACCTATGCAGACCCAACCGCTCTTCGGTACGTCTTCGCTTTTCCAAAGGTTTTTGTATTCGGAAAGATCAATGTGACTCTCCGTCTCTTCTCCCTCTTCCCCGCTCTCATCATAAGGCTCGGAACACTCGTGCTCGGTGCTACCCGAATTCTCGCTTAGCGTGAAGTTCTCCTCGCGGATATAACCGGGTATCTTTTCTGTCTTTTCCTCGCGGAAGTCCTCGTCCGTTTCGTCGGCCTTGCCCTCCGTGTGCGCCTCAGTCGGGGCAGTATCTGCGTCCGCCCCCGTGTCGCGGGAGGGCGGAGCGGAGAAAACTTCACTTATATCCGTCCGCTCGTCCGCTGCCGCCTCATCCCGTATTTCGTCGGGCGGGGCGGCTTGTCCATCCGTCATGTCGGGCGTGTCGTGCGCACCGTCCGACCTTTCGCCGTCCGCGCTTTCATCGTGCGTATGCGCGTCGGGGCGCAGTTCAATCGGTATGGCGGGTGCGTGCTCTTTATCAAAAAAGTCCTTTGAGATATTGCGCTCGCTGTCAAGCGAATAAAAATTTATCCTGTAACTGTTGCCCGTTACCGCGATTATCTCTCCCTCGCCGAATGCAGGATGAGTAACCGTATCGCCTACCCCGCGCTCCGCAGTCTCGCGCGGCGCGGTGAGAAGCGTTTCCGCGTATGCGTCGGCGCTGTCCTGAAGCTCCTTTGAGATTTTTCCGACACGCGTATAGTTTTCCTCGCCTATTTCTTTCAGAAATCTTGACGGGAGCTTTTGCTTGCCGTTCTGATTAAAACCCTCGCTGTCAAGTAAAAAGAGGCGCCTCTCCGCACGGGTTATGGCTACGTAGCACAGCCGTCTCTCCTCCTCAAGACCAAGCAGCTTTCTCTCCTCGACGGTTTTTGCCGACGGGAAGATACCCTCAGACATGCCGATAACAAAAACGCACGGAAATTCAAGCCCCTTTGCCGCGTGCACAGTCATAAGCTTTACCGTGTCCGCGCCGTCATCGCCTCCGTCATCTGCCTGCAGTGATATCTGATTTATAAAGCCCGAAAGGGTGACGCTCTCGCCGTAGCTCTTTTCAAATTCACACGCAATTCTCTTGAATTCCGAGAGATTTTCAAAACGCTCCATATCGCCCAATTCCCGTATGTATTTCTCATACCCCGTGTCTGCGCATATCGCCGCCACGGTATCGGACACGGGGACGCTTGTGCTCTGCTCGCGCAAACGGATGATACACGAGATAAATTCGTCGGCGCTGCTCTGCCTGAACACCGGGTCATTTATATTATCGCACAGAGTCTTAAAAAGCGACTCCCCCTCCCGCCTTATCGACATAAGGTGCTGCAGCTTCGTGCGCCCGAACCTTCGGCGCGGCTTATTTACAATCCGACGGAATGAAATATCGTCGTCAAACTCAGTGAGCCGCAGATAGGCTATGATATCCTGTATCTCCATACGCTGATAGAACTTTACACCGCCGTATATCTCATAAGGGATGCCGTTCTCCGTAAACTTCTTCTCGATGATCCGCGAGAGAAAACCCGAGCGATAGAGCACGGCAAAGTCAGCAAATCGACCGTGCGTTTGCTCCTTTATATCATGTATGCACTGCGCGACGCGCTCCGCCTCATCATATTCATTCTTCTCGTGGTAATGGTATACGTCAACCCCTGTGCCGCGCTTTGTAAAAAGGTCCTTTTTCAGACGCATTGTGTTTTTCGCTATGAGGGTATTGGCACAGCGCAGTATCTGCGGAGTAGAGCGGTAGTTCTGATTGAGAAAGACGGTTTTTGTCGGTACATGCGACTTATCGAAATCAACAAGCAGCTTAACGTCCGAGCCGCGCCACTCGTATATATTCTGGTCGGGGTCGCCGACAATCATCAGATTTTTGTGCTTTCCCGCTATCAGATCTACGAGCTTCATTTCAATTGCGGAGCTGTCCTGAAATTCATCAACCTGTATGTAGTTTAATTTATCCTGCCACTTTGCGAGCACCTCGGGACATCGCTCAAAAATATCGAGGGTAAAATACATTAAATCCTGAAAATCCATTGCATATATGCGTTTCTCAGCCTGCATGTATTCCTCGACTATTCTTTCGTCCATGCTGTCGATGCTGTCTAACACCCGGCAGGCGTCCGTGCAGCATAACTTCGCCACGTAAGAGGGATTTTGAGCCTTATACGCTGCTATGGTGTTCAGCATTTTCTCAAAGCTCGCGTGGTCGAGCTTCAGCTCAAAGCGGCGGTAAATCTCTCCGAGTATCTCCTTTTGCATCGGAGCGTCGATTATCTGAAACTCTTTCGGATAGAAAATCTTCTCAATATCCGCGCGCAGAACCCGAACGCAGAATCCGTGATAAGTGCATATGAGCGACGTGTCGTATTCGCTGCCGATCAGTGCGCGTATACGCCTCTTCATCTCGGCGGCGGCTTTGTTCGTAAAGGTCACGCAGAGAATATTCGCGGGGCTGATACCGTATGCTCCGACGAGATACGCATATCTGCTGACGAGCAGCTTTGTCTTGCCGCTGCCCGCACCTGCGATAACGCGCAGATATCCCTCGGTCGCTCGTACAGCCTCGAGCTG
>CAKSEI010000050.1 GCA_934446285.1 uncultured Eubacteriales bacterium
CTGTACAACGGGATAATCTATTGGCGTACCCGGGACGATTATCCACGCATATATATCGGGGTTCTCCGATACAAGCCTGTCAAAATCTATGGGGTTTGCAACCGTAGGCTCGGGAGCAGAGGTCGGCTCTGTTTCTCCCGACTGCGATGAGTCGGGTGCAGTTGTAGTATCGGAGGACGGCACATCACTCTTCTTATACTTGTCCGTATCTATTCTCTTACCGCGCAGGTTCATGACGAGCAGCACGGACGAGGCTATAAATACAAGAACAAAGAATACAGCCGCCGCTATCCATATTTTTTTCTTTATCGGTTCTTTCACGTTATCTTCCCCATCAATACAAAATCCTATCCGCAGACGTGCCGCAGATAGGATTTCTTAATACTGTACAGTAAATTCAGGCGTTGAAGCTGCGCTTGGTTGCGTAAGCAGCACCTGCAAGAGCAACGATTGCAACTACAGCGGCAACAGCGGCATTTGTGCCCGTGCCGGGAGCAGTCTTTTCGGTGACTATTGCAACGGGGGAAAGCGAATCAAAGGTAACGGTGATCTGCTTGTCGCCTACCGTGCCGTCCTTTACTTCCCAGCCGGATGCACCCTTGTGCAGGACGTATGCGATCTTGCCTGCTGCAACAGACTCAGCCTTAAAGGTGATGGTAACGGGGTAAGCAGTACCGGTGTATATAACATCGTATACGGCACTCACTGCCAGATTTGCCTTGTACTTGTCGCCGAGAACTTCCTTGAGCTTGGCAGCGCCGAGCTCGGTCTTAGCTGCATCAGAAACACTGTTGGTAACAACCTTGAGATAAGGCGTCGCATCATTTCCGTTTGCATCGGTCGTCTTTATGATAACGTCCGCGACGGGGCTGTCACCCTCTGCGGCGAAAACCGTAACGGAAAATGCAAAAACCATTACTGCCGCAAGCAGCACTGTAATAACCTTTTTCATTTTTAACAATCTCCTGTCTGAAAATATAATTTCCGATTATTGCTATACCTATTATACTATTATTGGTAATCGATGTCAATAGGTTTTTAATAATTTATTTTACGGAAAGTCTTTTTACAAAATCGCCGAGTCTTTCCATTGCGACGAGAATGTGCTTTACGGAATAGGCGTAGGAAATCCGCGCAAATCCCTCTCCGCCCGCACCGAAAGCAGAGCCGGGCACTATCGCCACGCCCCCTTCGTTTAAGAGCCTTTCGCACAGCTCCTCGTCGGGCATCCCGAATTTTCTGAAATCGGGAAAGACATAAAACGCACCCTGCGGCTCAAAGCAGTCAAGACCCATGGCATGCAGCTCGTTGACAATGAGTTTCCTTCTCCTGTCGTATTCTCCGACCATGGACGCTATGTCGTCGTCGCCGTTTTTCAGTGCCTCTGCCGCCGCGAACTGACTCACCGTCGGCGCACACATTATCGCGTATTGATGTATCTTGAGCATCTGCTTTGTTATCTCGACGGGAGCGAGAGTGTAGCCTATTCTCCATCCCGTCATGGCATAGGCCTTTGAAAGCCCGCTCGCAATTATTGTCCGCTCCCTCATGCCGTCTATCGCGGCTATTGATACGTGTTTTTTTCCGTATGTAAGTTCGCAGTATATTTCGTCGGAGAGAACCATGATATCCGTTCCGCGCAGCACCTCCGCTATCTCTTCGAGGTCATTTTTCTCAAGGATAGCACCCGTGGGGTTATTAGGGAACGGGAGTATGAGCATTTTTGTTCTCGGCGTTATCATACCGCGCAGCTGCTCTGCGGTCAGCTTAAAACCGTTTTCCGCCTTACATTCCGCGTAAACCGGTGTGCCGCCCGAGAGGGTAACTATAGGTCCGTAGCATACGAATGAAGGAGTGGGCACTATGACCTCATCTCCCGGCTCTACGCACGCACGCACCGCGAGGTCAATGGCTTCGCTGCCCCCTACCGTGACTATCGTCTCGTCCTGCGGATGGTAGCATAGACCGTGACGGCGCTCCATATATGCGCATATCTGCTCACGCAGCTCGGCTGTGCCTGCGTTTGAGGTGTAGTACGTCTTGCCTTTCTCAAGGCTTGATATAGCGGCATCGCGTATGTGCCACGGGGTAACAAAGTCCGGCTGACCGACCGTCAGGGATATCACATCCTTTTTATCCGAGAGCAAATCAAAAAACTTGCGTATTCCCGACGGCTTCATATCAACGACCTTGCGCGCCAATACTTTACCGTAATCCATCAGCAGCACATCCCCCGCTCATCCTCTGCGGGTGCGGCGAAAGCAACGCCCTTGTCCTTGTATTTTTTCATTATAAACTGCGTGGCGGTGGACGTCACACCGTCTATCACTGCGAGCTTCTGCGCAACGAAGAATGCTATCTCCCTCATTGTTCTGCCCTCGACGACAACCGAGAGGTCATATGCGCCGCTCGTCAGATATACGCTCGTCACCTGCTGAAAGTCGCATATCTTCTCCGCTATCCCGTCAAAGCCAGTATCCCTCTGCGGCGTTATCTTGAGATCTATCACCGCCTGAACATATTCCCTGTCGGTCTTATCCCAGTCGATAAGGGCGGGATATCCGAGGATCACCCCGTCCTTTTCATAACTCTTTACGGTCGCGGCGACCTCTTCCTCGCTCCTGTCAAGCATAACGGCGAGCTGCGCGTTAGTCAGTCTGCCGTTCTCCTCAAGCTCACTTAATAACTGATCCATTTTCTACCTCCTGTATATTGTTTATTACGTTTTTATCTTCCGACAGGCAACAGCGTTACCGCAAAAGCAAGAACCATCAGCAGCGCGAGAAAAGCGCACACCGCCCGCACGATAATCTTTTTTGTCCGTTCGTTCATATATCATTCCTCCGCGATACTCTTTTTCAGCCTGTCAATCCGTCTGCCGTAGGGCGAGGGTGCGGCGGGAATTTTTGTTTTCTTAAAGCCCTTTGAGCCGTCGGGCAGCACCCTGTCCGTTTTTTCAGTCATGAATATGAGCTTTTCGCCCTTTTTCATCTTCACTGCGGCAGCACCCTGAGACGACCGCGTCGTTTTCAGCGTGAAAAGCGAGGAATTGACCACCATGCAGCGATTTTGGTCTGTTCCGAGGAAGACGTCAAGCACCTCGGGCTCATATACGATCCCCGCGATGTGGGACGCATCCGAATAAGCGCCCGTCAGCTTCTTTCTGTTGCTCTTCGTCTGATATGACATGACGGGGATGCGCACGCACTTGCCGTTTTCAAAAGCGAAAATAAAGTTGTCCGCTTCGCTGTACTCGTGCACGCACTTCATATATATGACCCTCTCGCCCTCATCAAACGAAAGCTTTGCGGGCACGTAATCACCGAGAGCGGATGCCTTGCACGCGTCGAAGTCGTATGCGTGCGCCTTGTAGACCTGTGCCCTGTCGGTGAAGAAGAGTATCTCGTCGACATTCTCCGCGTCCTCGGCGCACACGGGAAAGTCCCCGTCCTTATACTTCTGCTCGTCTGAGCCGCGCAGCGACTGAAGTGTATTTTTCTTGAAATATCCGTCGTTTGTAAGGAGAATCTTACAGTTGTAGTTGTCGATATGATTCTCCTCTGCGGCGGACACCTCGGCAAGCGCATCCTCGTAGACAATCTGCGTGCGGCGGGGCTTGCCGTATTTTTTCTTTACCTCCTCAAGCTGAGCGGCGATATATTTCTTCAAGCGCTTATCATCCGATAGAAGAGCATCAAGCTCGGCTATCTCGTCGGCAAGGCCGTTAAGCTCGTCTATACTCTTTAAGAGATATTCCCTGTTTATATTGCGCAGCTTAATCTCGGCGATATACTCCGCCTGAGCCTCGTCAATGCCGAAGCCATCCATGAGGTTGGGTACGACGTCCGCATCCTTTTCCGTCTCGCGGATAATCCTTATGGCGAGGTCGATATCAAGCATTATCTTCCCGAGTCCCTTGAGCAGGTGGTACCGCTCCTCCTTTTTGCCCCTCTCGAACGTAAGCTCGCGGCGCACACACTTCATGCGGAAGCTTATCCATTCGAGCAGTAAGTCCTTTACCCCGAGGGTACGGGGCGTACCGTCGAGTATCACATTGAAGTTACACGGGAAAGAGTCTTCGAGCGTCGTCGCGCGGAAGAGCCGCGCCATGAGCTTATCCGGGTCTGTCCCGCGGCGGATATCTAAGGTCAGCTTGAAGCCGTCCTTGTCTATCTCGTCGCGCAGGTCGGTAATCTCTTTTACCTTTCCGCTCTTGACAAGCTCGGTAATACTCTTAATAATTATTTCAATCGATGTTGAGTACGGTATCTCAAGTATATCTATGCACGATGAGCTTTTGTCATACGAATACTTTGCGCGCAGCCGCACGCTGCCAACGCCCGTCGAATATATCTTCTTTAACTGCTCCCTGTCGTAGAGCAGGAATCCGCCGCCCGAGAAGTCGGGGGCTTTTATGATATCGAGCAGTGCGTCGATATCCGTATAAGGATTCTTAAGCAGTGCTGTCGTACCGTCGCACAGTTCGGCAAGGTTAAATGAGCATATCCTGCTCGCCATGCCGACGGCTATACCGAGGTTAGGCGAGAGCAAAATATTAGGAAAAGACGTGGGCAGCAGTGTCGGCTCTTTTACGGTGTTATCGTAGTTGTCAACCATGTCAACCGCGTCTCTGTCTATGCCTCTGAATATCTCCTCGCAGAAGGGGTCGAGCTTACACTCCGTGTAACGCGGTGCGGCATACGCCATCTCGGACGAATATTGCTTACCGAAGCTTCCCTTGGAGTCAATAAACGGGTGCAGCAGGGTTTCGTTTGCGCGCGTAAGTCTTACGAGAGTGTCGTAAATTGCCGCGTCTCCGTGAGGATTAAGCTTCATCGTCTGTCCGACGACATTCGCGCTCTTAGTGCGCTCACCGCGCAGCAGCCCGCTCTTGTACATGGTATATAAAAGCTTTCTCTGCGACGGCTTAAAGCCGTCTATCTCGGGCAGCGCACGGGAGATTATTACGCTCATGGCGTATGGCATATAGTTCTTCTCTACAGTCTCCGTTATCGGCTGCGGGACGGCAGGTGCGGGCAGCACGGCGGAAATGCGTTCATCTTCTCTTTTTGTCTTTTTCGGCATATTAAATCCTCTGTTCCTATCCTATACTTTTTCCGTGTGAAAGCCTGCGGCTTTTATCAGTCTGTTGAATACGGCAAATGAAATCCCGCTTTTATCGGGAAGAAACGAATAGACGCGCTCTATATCCTCCCGCCCGTCAAAGACTCGCAGAGCGTCAAACAGTCTGTGTGCATGCGCATCCGCGTCGCCGATCGCACCGAGCGAGACGGTAAGCCCCGCACGGAGAAATTCGCTCATATCACAATCAAAGCACATGACTCCCGTGTGCTTATCCGCTCTTTCCTTTATATATTCAACAGCTTTTCCGTGTTCCCCGTCTATGAGAATAACGGGACATGACGGTGCATAATGGCGGTATTTCATGCCCGGCGCTATCGGTCGCTCGCAGTCCGCGAGCTTTTCCGTGACGGCTTTATCAATGTTTACCCTGCCGCAAAGCTCCGAGAGCTGCTCGCAAGTCACCGCTCCCGGTCTGCACAGAGTAAGGGCGTCTTCACCGTCTATACGGACTATCGTGGACTCAAGCCCTATATCGCAGTCGCCTCCGTCGATTATCATATCCACCCTGCCGTCAAGGTCGTGAATAACGTGAGAAGCCTTCGTCGGGCTGGGCTTGCCCGATATATTCGCTGACGGAGCGGCTATCGGCAGCCCGCTCAGCTCTATGAGGCGGCGTGCAATCACGTTTGACGGCACGCGCAGAGCAACGGTGTCAAGTCCGCCTGTTACCGAGAGCGGTATAATATCCCTCTTCGGCAGTATGACCGTTATAGGACCGGGCATAAATCTCTCGGCTATCCTGTAAAAAAGGCTGTTTGTATGCGCATACTTCTCCGCCTCGTGCGCATCCGCGAGATGCACTATGAGCGGATTGTCGCTCGGTCTGCCCTTCGCGGCGTATATCTTCTCCGCAGCCCCCGAGTCAAGTGCGTTACCGCCGAGCCCGTACACCGTCTCTGTGGGAAAGACGACGAGTCCGCCGTCACGCAGAACGCGTGCAGCGCGCTCAAGGTCTTTTTCGTTTCCTATAACTGTTTTCATTTATGTCCTTATCAATATTCGCTGTTCTTCAGCCTATCGGCGGTATCCGCCGTTATGAGAGCCTCTATCATGCCGTCGATATTTCCGTTGAGAAAGCTCTCGAGAGAGTGCAGAGTAAGTCCTATACGGTGGTCGGTCACTCTTCCCTGCGGGTAATTGTATGTGCGTATGCGCTCGCTCCTGTCGCCCGTGCCGACCTGACTCTTGCGCTCGCTTGCTATCTTTTCGTGCTGCTCCGTACACTTCATGTCGTACAGCCGCGCCTTGAGTATCTTCAGAGCCTTGTCCTTGTTTTTAAACTGACTGCGCTCGTCCTGACATTCGACGACAAGTCCCGTAGGCTTGTGTATAATGCGTATAGCTGACTCCGTCTTGTTTATATGCTGACCGCCCGCGCCCGACGACTTGCACGTCTCTATTATAAGGTCGGAGGGAGATAGCTCCACCTCGACGTCCTCAGCCTCGGGGAGAACCGCGACAGTGACGGTCGAGGTCTGTATACGCCCCTGGCTCTCCGTCTCGGGCACTCGCTGAACGCGGTGAACCCCGCTCTCAAATTTGAATTTTGAGTATGCTCCGTCGCCGTTTACGAGAAATGATATCTCCTTATACCCTCCGAGCCCCGTCTCGTTTGACGACATGACCTCGGTCTTAAAGCCCGCGCGCTCCGCGTACATGGTGTACATACGGTAGAGCACCCCTGCGAAAAGCGCAGCCTCCTCGCCTCCCGCGCCCGCACGTATTTCGACTATGACGTTCTTGTCATCGTTCGGATCGCGGGGCAGGAGCAGGATTTTTAATTCCTCGAGAAGCTTTTCGCTTTTTGCTTTACATTCGTTCCGCTCCTCTTCTATCATGGTGCGCATATCGGCGTCCTTTTCGTCTGCGAGCATTTCATCCGCATCGCGCACGCTGTCACACGCCGTCAGATATTCACGGAATTTTGATATTATCGGGGCGAGGCGCTTGTGCTCTCGCATGAGCGAGGCGAAACGCTCCTTGTCCGAGACAACCTCGGGAAGAGAGAGCATTTCCCCCACCTCGTCATATCTTTTTTCGGCTTCTCTCAGCTTATCAATCATTGTTGAAAGCGCAGATTGCCTTGTATGTCATATAAAGATCCGCCTTTGAGATTACCTCATACGGAGCGTGCATGGCGATTACCGCAACACCGAGGTCAACGACCTCTATATTCTTCTCGGAGATTATCTTGGCGACGGTTCCGCCGCCTCCGACATCGACTTTGCCGAGCTCCGCGGTCTGCCAAACGACACCCGCGCGGTCGAATATCCCGCGCACGTAGCCCATGAATTCGGCGCTCGCATCGTTCGTTCCGTACTTACCGCGCGAGCCGGTAAATTTCGTGAGCACAACGCCCTCGTTTACAAGGGACGAATTTCGCTTCTCAAAAGCATCTGCGTAGTTCGGGTCGTAGGCTGCGTTTACGTCTGCGGAGAGGCATTTGCTGTTCATACGCACGGTATTGGGATTTGCCCCGAGAGATGCCGCAATCTCGTTTATAATGTCTACAAAGCACCATGTCTTCATACCCGTATTTCCGTCGCTGCCCGTCTCCTCCTTGTCGGCGAAGATAGCCATGCAGGTATGCACGGAATCCTCGCTTGCGAACATTGCGGTAAGCTCGGGATATGCACAAACCCTGTCATCGTGACCGTATGCGCCTATGAGAGAGCGGTCAAAGCCTATCTCGCGCGGCTTGTATGCAGGCACTGCCGATATCTCGGCGGACATAAAGTCAGCCTCGGTTATGCCGTACTTATCGTTTAACAGCTTGAGAATATTGAGCTTTATCCTGTCGCTCGCGTCGGTGTCGGGATACGGCTCGCTGCCGATGAGGATATTGAGGCTCTCTCCCGTTATACCGTCGGCAAGGGTCTTTTTCATCTGGTCGCCGGCGAGATGGGGCAGCAGGTCGTTGATATAGAAAACGGGATCGCCCTCGCCCTCGCCTATATTGAAGTCTACGTTCGTCCCGTCCTTAAGAGTGACTACACCGTGGAGTGAAAGAGGGATGGTCGTCCACTGATATTTCTTTATTCCGCCGTAATAGTGAGTCTTGAAGAAGCCCATGTTGCCGTCCTCGTAAACGGGATGACCCTTCAGGTCTATGCGGGGACTGTCGACGTGTGCGGCGGAAATGCGTATGCCGTTCTCAATAGACTCGGTTCCTATACGGAAAATGTAAAAGCTCTTGCCTCTGTTGTCAAAGTAAAATTTATCTCCCGCCTTTACCTGCGTACCGAAGGTATACGGGCGGTATCCGTGTGCCTCAGCCTGCTCCACGGCGTATCTCACCGCCTCACGCTCGGTCTTTGCCTTGCCTATAAAATCCATATATCCCTCTGCGTATGCGTTCATCTGCCCGCGCTCTTGGGCGCTCATACCGTCATAAGCATTAGTCTGCTTCATAAAAAGCTTTTCTTTCAGCTTTTCCGTAGTGTTTTCCATATCTTGTTCCTCCGTTACTGTTTTATAAATTTTTTCTATCATGTCCCGCGGAAAGTGTCCCTGCGGGTTTTTTAACGTATAATCGCAGTTTTTCTCAAAGAAATCGTCGCTGTGCTGCATCGAGATCCTTTTCTTTGCTTCATCCCGGCTCACCCCGTCGCGCGCGCACACTCTCTCTATGCGCTCTCCCTCGGGCGCGATAATTGCCGCCGTCACGTCGCAGCGGGAGTTCAGTCCCGCCTCGAAAAGCTGCGGGGCATCAAGCACCGCGACCTTAACCCCGTTTCTCTCAAGCTCTTCTAACCG
>CAKSEI010000051.1 GCA_934446285.1 uncultured Eubacteriales bacterium
GTTTCAGCCTCTGACCGGAATTACAGCGGAAAAGCACGACAGCTTTATTTCGCCCTCTCCCGACGGCGGGGTAATTATGGAGTTCTCCGGCAAGGAGCTTATAAAGGGTGAGCCGGACGCATCGTCCTTCCCCTCGGGAGGTCTGAGAGCGACCTTTGAGGCTCGCGGATATACTGCGTGGGATCCGACTTCTTATGCCTTTATTAAGGGAAATACCCTATGCATACCCACTGCGTTCTGCTCATACGGCGGCGAGGCTCTTGACAAGAAAACTCCTCTTCTGCGCTCCATGCAGGCGCTTAATAAGCAGGCTCTGCGAATACTCCGCCTCTTCGGAAACAACGATGTCAAGTGCGTGCGCACGTCGGTAGGTCCGGAGCAGGAGTACTTCCTTATAGACAAAGAACTTTTCGACAAGAGAAAGGATCTTATATACACGGGCAGAACGCTTTTCGGCGCAAAGCCGCCTAAGGGTCAGGAGATGGATGACCACTATTTCGGTGTAATAAAGCCGAGAGTTGCAGCATTTATGAAAGAGCTGAACGAGGAGCTGTGGAAGCTGGGAATCCTTGCCAAGACCGAACACAACGAGGTAGCACCCTCCCAGCATGAGCTTGCTCCTATATATACAACGACGAATATCGCTACCGACCACAATCAGCTTACTATGGAAATAATGCAGCGTGTGGCGGCAAAGCACGGGCTTGTATGCCTGCTGCATGAGAAGCCGTTCGCGGGAGTCAACGGAAGCGGCAAGCACAACAACTGGTCGATGTCCACCGACGACGGAGTAAATCTTCTCTCGCCCGGTCAGACACCTGCCGAGAATGCACAGTTTCTGATCTTCCTCTGTGCAGTTATAAAGGCGGTCGACGATTATCAGGATTTGCTGCGTATCTCCGTTGCGTCCGCAGGCAATGACCACCGCCTCGGCGCAAACGAAGCACCTCCCGCCGTTGTCTCGATATTCCTCGGCGACGAGCTTACCGCAATCATGGACTCAATAGTAAATGACGAGCCGTATCTCGCTCACGAGAAAACGACGATGAAGCTCGGTGTCAATGTCCTGCCGAAATTCCCGCGCGATACGACCGACCGCAACCGTACGTCTCCTTTTGCATTCACGGGCAACAAGTTTGAATTCCGTATGCTCGGTTCGGCAAACTCAATCGCTTGCACCAACATAATGCTGAATTCCGCTGTTGCAGAGTCGCTGAAGATTTACGCAGACAGACTTGAGCAGGCTGATAACTTTGACGAGGCTCTGCACAACTTGATTAAGAAGACATTCAGCGACCACCGCAGAATAATCTTCAACGGCAACGGATATGACGACGCGTGGATAGAAGAGGCAGAAAAGAGAGGCCTCTGCAACTATCGCACGACTCCCGACTGTATGCCTCACCTGCTCGATAAGAAAAATGTCGATATGCTGACCTCGCACAAGGTGTTTTCTGTTCCGGAGCTTGAGAGCAGATGCGAAATTATGCTTGAAAACTATGTCAAGACAGTTCTTATAGAGGCATCGACCATGATTGAGATGGCGCGCAGACAGATCCTTCCCGCCTGCGAAAAGTACGCCTCTTACGTCGCCGACTGCGCCATGAAGAAGTGCGCTTTTATCGAGGGACTCAACTGCGATGCTGACAAGGCACTCGTCACCAGACTCTCCGAGCTTTCCTCACAGATATCGGGTAAAACCGATGCACTTGCAAGTGCAGTAATAAAGGCAAAGAGTATTTCCGACGTGAAGAAGTGTGCATACTCTATCCGCGACAGTGTTCTCTCGGCTATGAGTGCACTTCGCGCGGTATGCGACGAGGCGGAGACCGTTACCTCAGAAGAATTCTGGCCCTTCCCGACATACGGTGACTTGCTTTTCGGAGTAAGATAAGGGGGAAAGTATGTGTTCGGTAATAGGATACTGTTCGACGGATGTACCGTCCTGCTTTGACGAATGCTTTGCAAGAACCGTATCCCGCGGTCCTGACGACACCCGAGTCGTCAGGACGGATGCGGGGCTGCTCGGTTTTCACAGGTTGGCGATTATGGGCTTGACCGATGAGGGAATGCAGCCTTTCTGCCTTGACGGCAGCTACGTCGTATGCAACGGCGAGATATACGGATTCAGAGCGCTGAAAGCCGACCTTGAGGCAAAGGGTTATAAATTTGAGAGCGACAGCGACTGCGAGATACTCTTACCCATGTTCCGGGAGTACGGAACGGATATGTTCGCCATGCTCGATGCGGAGTACGCCCTTGTCATGTATGACAAAAGCTCGGGCGGCTTTATCGCGGCACGCGACCCGATAGGCATACGCCCGCTCTACTACGGTTTTGATAAGAACGGTGCTGCTGTTTTTGCAAGTGAGCCGAAGAATCTCGTCGGAATGAGCGAAATAATCACTCCTTTTCCTCCGGGACATTACTATAAGGATGGAAAATTCGTCTGCTACAGGGATATCTCTCAGGTTAAGAGGGTCATTCATGATGACCTTGATGTGGCTTGCTGTAAAATAAGAGAAAAGCTTATCCGCGGCGTGGAAAAGAGACTTGTATCCGACGCGAAGGTCGGTTTTTTACTTTCGGGGGGGCTTGATTCCTCGCTTGTATGTTCTATCGCGGCAAAGAAATCCGACAAGCCTATAAAGACCTTTGCCATCGGAATGAAAGGCGACGCCATTGATCTTAAGTACGCGCGCGAGGTTGCCGACTATATAGGCAGCGACCACACCGAGGTGATAATAACTCGCGACGACGTTATTAATTCGCTTGAGGATGTAATACATCTGCTCGGTACTTATGATATTACGACAATACGCGCGAGCATGGGCATGTACCTCGTATGTAAGTATATTCATGAGAATACGGATTTGAGGGTCTTGCTTACCGGTGAGATTTCAGATGAGCTTTTCGGATACAAATATACGGACTTTGCTCCCGACAGTGCGGCTTTTCAAAAGGAAGCTGAGAAGCGTATACACGAGATACATATGTATGACGTTCTGCGTGCGGACAGGTGCATATCGGTAAATTCGCTCGAAGCGCGCGTTCCTTTCGGCGACCTTGAATTTGTTGAATACGTCATGGCGCTTGACCCGGAGCTTAAGATTAATAAGTACGGAAAAGGGAAGTACCTGCTCAGATGCGCCTTTGAGGGTGATTATCTGCCGTATGATATTCTCATGCGCGAAAAAGCGGCTTTCTCCGATGCCGTTGGTCATTCGCTCGTCGACGACCTCAAGGAATATGCCGAGTCGGTATACACGGGCGAGGAGTACCGTGAGGGAATAAAGAAATATACCCATGCGCGTCCTTTCACAAAAGAGTCGCTGCTCTACCGCGATATTTTTGAGAAATATTATCCCGGTCAGGCGGAGATGATAAAGGACTTCTGGATGCCGAATAAGGATTGGGAGGGATGTAACGTGAACGATCCGTCGGCACGCGTACTCTCAAACTACGGAGACAGCGCAAAATAGTTTCTCTTTTGAAAAAGAATGTTGCAGAATGTATTTAGACTTGATTTTTACGCTTTATCGGTGTAAAATATAAGGGTAAATATTACGTTTTGACGAAAGGGGAATATTATGTCAAACTGTGCAATAGTTGGAATAAACTGGGGGGACGAAGGAAAGGGACGTATGGTCGACCTGCTCACCGAGGACTACGATATCGTCGTAAGATATCAGGGCGGAGGTAATGCGGGTCATACCGTCATAAACGAATACGGTAAATTTGCTCTTCATCTTCTTCCGTCCGGAATTTTCCGTCAGGGTGTCGTAAATGTTCTCGGCCCCGGCGTGGCGCTCGACTGTGAAAATCTTCTCTCCGAGATTAAGAGTGTAACGGACAAGGGAGTACATATCGGCGCGGACAATCTCAAGATAAGCAACCGCGCATCACTCCTTCTGCCGTGGCACAGAGAGCTTGACAGACTTGAGGAAATGCGCCTCGCGGATAAGAAATTCGGCTCGACAATGCAGGGCATAGCTCCCTTTTACTCGGATAAATATCAGAAGAAAACCGTTCTCGCGGGCGAGCTTTTCTACCCCGAGAAGATTCGTGAGCACTTAAAGAATATCCTTGAGTGGAAAAATCTCACGATAGAAAAGGTTTACGGGGCGCATGGCTATACCATGGAGCAGCTCGATGAGTGGCTGCGCGATTTCGGCGAAAAGATAAAGCCGTTTATATGCGATACGACCTCTTTCCTCTACGACAGCAGAGATGAGGGAAAGAAGATACTTTTTGAGGCTCAGCTCGGTGCACTGCGCGACATTGACGAGGGAATTCACCCTTATACCACCTCTTCTAATACACTTGCCGCATACGCACCCGTCGGCTCGGGCGCGCCGGGTATAAGACCCGATAAGGTCATAGGCGTTGTCAAGGCCTACTCCACCTGCGTCGGTGAAGGTCCTTTCGTATGCGAATGGTTCGGTGAGGATGCAGACAGGCTGCGTGACGCGGGGGGAGAGTACGGCGCTAAAACCGGACGTCCGCGCAGAGTTGGTCCGCTCGACATCGTGGCTACTGCATACGGTGTCAGAATGCAGGATGCGACCGATATAGCTCTAACGAAGCTTGACGTGCTTGACTATATGGAGAAAATCCCCGTCTGCATGCATTATATCGTAAACGGAAAGCAAACGGATGCTTTCCCGTTTCCGACGGAGCTTAACTCGGCGGAGCCGGTTGTCGAGTACCTTGACGGTTGGATGTGCGACACGACCGGAGCACGCAAATGGGAGGAGCTGCCGCAGGCGGCACGTGACTATGTCACATACATTGAGAAGAATATCGGCTGCAGAATAAAGTACGTGTCCGTAGGACCGGAGAGAGACAGCATAATAATCAAGGAGGACGCGTAATGGGCAACAGTGAGTACACGTCGCCTCTATGCTCGAGGTATTCATCCGACTATATGAAGCAGCTTTTCAGCCCGCTTGAACGCACGGTCACGTGGAGACGGCTTTGGGTCGCTCTTGCCGACGCGGAGAGACGTCTCGGATTACCGATAACGACAGAGCAGGTAGAGGAGCTTGAGAGGCATATCGACGATATAGATTTTGATGTGGTTTCTCAGAGGGAAAAAGAAGTAAGACATGACGTCATGGCGCATGTTTATGCATACGGTAAGGTTGCACCGGAGGCTGCGGGAATAATCCACCTCGGGGCGACGAGCTGCTATGTTACGGACAATGCAGATATAATTATATACAGAAAAGCGCTTGAATACATAAGAAACGAGGCGGCTATGCTGCTCTCCGTACTCTCGGAGTTTGCCGATAAGTATAAGGCGACTCCCACTCTCGGCTATACCCATTATCAACCTGCTCAGCTTGTCACCGTCGGTAAGCGCGCGACGCTTTGGATGCAGGATTTCTTCTCTGATATAAGTGATATCGACGCTCTTATCTCGGATATGAAACTCCTCGGCTGCAGAGGCACAACCGGTACGGAAGCAAGCTTTATGGAGCTTTTCGAGGGAGACGGCAAAAAAATTGACCGCATGAATGAGATGATAGCCGAGAAGTTCGGCTTTTCCTCATGCTATTCGGTCAGCGGACAGACATACCCGAGAAAGCTCGACTCAAAGATATTGAATGCTCTCTCGTGCCTTGCTCAGAGCTGCTACCGCATGGCAAACGATATAAGGCTGCTGCAGCATGACAGACAGATAGAAGAGCCTTTTGAGAAGCATCAGATAGGCTCATCAGCCATGGCATACAAGCGTAATCCGATGAGGTGTGAGAGAGTATGCTCACTTGCACGTTATCTTATCTGCGATGCTCAGAACTCGGCGATGACCGCCTCTGTTCAGTGGCTCGAGCGCACGCTTGATGACTCCGCTAACAGACGCATCTGTATGCCGGAGGGATTCCTCACTGCGGACGCGATACTCAGGCTGTGTATTAATGTCTCGGACGGACTGAGAGTAAACGAAAAGATAATCGACAGGGAGGTACGCGAGTATCTGCCGTTTATTGCGACGGAAAACCTTCTCATGGAGGGCGTAAAAAAGGGCGGCGACCGTCAAGCGCTGCACGAGGTTATACGCGAGTGCTCCATGGAGGCTACCGCCCGTATGAAAGAGGGATATCCGTGCGACCTGTTAGCAAGACTTGCTGAGCGTGAGGATTTCCCCATGAGCAATGATGAGATGAAAAATCTGCTTGAGCCAAAGCTTTATATCGGAAGGTGTCCCGAACAGGTTGATAAATTCCTCGCACAGATAAAACCCGTCATCGCGAAAATTGAGAAAAAAGAAGTAAATATCGACCTTTAAATTTTTTAAGGAGCTAGTAATGACTAAATATATCTTTGTGACCGGCGGAGTTGTGTCCGGGCTCGGCAAAGGAATAACCGCAGCGTCCCTCGGACGACTGTTGAAAGCACGCGGACTGCGCGTGGCTGCTCAGAAGCTTGACCCGTATATTAATGTTGATCCCGGAACTATGAGCCCCTTTCAGCACGGAGAGGTATATGTCACGGAGGACGGTGCGGAGACGGATCTTGATCTCGGTCATTACGAGCGCTTTATCGATGAGGATTTGAATAAATATTCAAACCTCACGACGGGTAAGGTATATTGGAATGTCCTGAATAAGGAGCGCAGGGGTGAGTATCTCGGCTCTACTGTTCAGGTTATTCCGCATATAACGAACGAGATAAAGGAGTTTGTCTACCGTGTCGGAAAAAAGACCGATGCGGACGTAGTTATAACCGAGATAGGCGGAACTATAGGAGATATAGAGAGCCAGCCCTTTCTCGAGGCGGTACGACAGATTTCGCTTGAGGTCGGCAGGGAAAACAGTCTCTTTATCCATGTAACTCTTGTGCCGTTTCTGCGCGGCTCGGACGAGCATAAGTCAAAGCCTACGCAGCATTCGGTAAAAGAGCTGCAGGGAATGGGCATAAACCCGAATATAATCGTCCTGCGCTGCGATGAGCCGCTTGAGGACAGTATATTCAATAAGATCGCAATGTTCTGCAATGTCAAGCGCGACTGCGTAATAGAGAATATAACTCTGCCCAACCTATATGAAGCGCCGATAATGCTTGAGCGCTCGGGCTTTTCGCAGGTGGTTTGCAGGGAACTGAATATCAATGCTCCCGCGCCCGACCTCTCGGAATGGCAGGCGCTTATAAATCAGATTGAAAACAGACCTAATACCGTGAAGATAGGTCTTGTCGGGAAGTATATTCAGCTGCATGATGCGTACCTCTCTGTAGCGGAGGCTCTGCGACACGCGGGATACAGCCTCGGCACGAAAATTGACATCGACTGGATTGACTCCGAGACTATCACCTCCGAGACTGCAGAAAACATTCTCGGTGCTCTCGACGGTATTATTATTCCCGGCGGCTTCGGCGATCGCGGCATAGAGGGTATGATAATCGCCGCTGGATACGCACGCAATCATAATATTCCTTATTTCGGTATTTGCCTCGGTATGCAGATAGCCGTTATCGAATACACGCGAAATGTGCTCGGATATTCTGACGCAAACTCGGGAGAATTTGATGAGCTTTGTCAGCATAAGGTAATTCATTTCCTGCCCGGTCAGAGCAATGAGGTAAGCAAGGGCGGAACACTGCGCCTCGGCAAATATCCTTGCCGCATCATGCCCGGTACGACCATGGAGAGGTGTTACAAGACCGACTTGATAAGCGAGCGTCACAGGCACCGTTATGAATTCAACAACGAATACAGAGAGTTGCTGGAGAATGCGGGGCTTACCGTCGGCGGTACGTCACCCGACGGCGCCCTCGTCGAGACGGTAGAGCTGAGCAACAGACCATTCCACGTAGGAGTACAGTTTCACCCTGAATTCAAGAGCAGACCGAACCGTCCTCATCCGCTCTTCGTCGGATTTATTGATGCGGCACTGAAAAAGTAAAATAACCGATATTAAAAAAGCAGGTTTCCCGTTATACGGAAAGCCTGCTTTTTGCTGTTATGTTTTATTGCACTTTATAGCTGTCCTTGAGGGTCACTATCCTGTTGAACGTGTCGGGATGGACGCTGTCGCGCGTGAAGTAACCCATGCGTACGAACTGCATCTGCTCGCCCGGCTTAGCGTCCGCCACGGCAAGCTCGGCTTTGCAGCCTGTCAGGTGCACGGCGGAATTTCCGTTCACGAAATCGAGTATTTCATCTACCGTATGCTCGGATGTCGTGTATGAGGCGACATCGGGTATTGTAAAGAGCCTGTCGTACATTATTGCGTCAATATCAATGCAGTTTTCAGCTGACAGCCAATGGATAGTACCCTTGACCTTTCTGCCGTCGGCGGGATTTCCGCAGCCGGTCTCAAGGTCGGCGGTACAGTGTATCTCTTTTATGCTGCCGTCATCGTTTTTGACGACCTGCTCGCACTTGACGATATAAGCGCCCATGAGACGCACCTCAAACCCCGGACGCATTCTGAAGAACTTCGGGGGCGGCACTTCGGCAAAGTCGCTTTTCTCTATATAAAGCTCTTTTGTAAAGGGCAGAGGTCTTGTTCCTGCGTTTTCATTTGCGGGATTATTCGGCATGGAGAAGTATTCGGTCTTATCCTCGGGGTAATTGTCGATTATAACCTTTAGCGGCTCGGTCACGCATATCCTGCGCACGGCATTCTGATTAAGCTCCTCGCGCAGGCAGTAGTCGAGCAGCTCGGCGTCGACCGTCGTGTCGGTGTTAGTAACACC
>CAKSEI010000052.1 GCA_934446285.1 uncultured Eubacteriales bacterium
GTCAAGACCCGCCTTAAGTATGGCGAATATCTCATAGCGGTAGGTGCCGTCCTCAGTGTAGAGCGCTATATCCTTGTGGCTGTCAAAAAACGCGTCGTCAAGGAATTTCGTTACGTGGCTGAACATTATACCGCTCTCCATGTTGTGCCCGTATATTATCGTATTGCGGTTATCTTCGACATGCTCGGAGTTGCGGTAATCCATGAATATTGAGCCGGCGTAATTGTCCTCGCCCGTGAAGTCGCGGCGCAGGTAATAGTCATTGTCCGCAGCCTTTACCACGGGATACGATATATCCGTCCCGTCGACCGTAAGCCATGCCACGGTATCGGGGTTCGCCGCCTTCAGCTGCTTTATCTTAGCGCTTGCCTCACTCGTTCCGCCGTTCCCGTCTTCGACGTACTCGGGCGCGTCTCCGCGCACCATCTGCTCATATGTAGGCAGAGGCCGACTCACCGTCTCAGCCATCGGCTCGGCTATCTCGCTGCCCGTAATCCCGTCCATGCCGCCGTTCTCGAATTTATCCGCGAGGTCGGCATAGAGATTTCCCGCCGAGGTCGTCTTCGCCGTCTGAGTGACTATACGTATAACGCACATGGCAAAGACAGCTATGAGCGCAGCCATAAGTCCGTAGCGGAAAAGGTTGAAGAGAAGAGTATTATTCTTTTTCTGCTCCGGCAGAACCGCGTCGACATCGCTCTCGCTGAAGTAATCGAGAGAACGCTGAAAATCGGTACGGTTGTCCGCCTGCCCTACAAATTCAAATTCGTTTTTCATAATCAATAATCGTCGTGAGAAGACAGATAGGAACGCAGATATGAAAATGTCGCGTCCTCTCCCTCATCCCGCAGCATGGTAAGCAGTCTCTCGAGAAAGTCTGAGGTCTGCGGATGTATGAGGCGTATGTCCTTTCCCTTTTCAAAATACATTAGCGGGTGAGCGTCGGTATATCTCTCGCCCTGATATATTTTACTCGCCGCCACACGGTCGCAGAACATCTCCGCGACGTATTTCAACGGCATTTTTACCGGCATATTTCTTCTCTCTGCGGGGTTATAGTCAAACCAATACTCAAAGTGATGCTTGTTTCTGCCCCTGTGGTGCAGCCATGCGCGTGAATAACCGTAAAGCTCGCGTTCGCGCTCGTTCGGCGAACGGTCACCGGAATAATATCTGCAGCCGGGTATAAACTCCGCCGGTGTATATTTCGACAGGTCGTGCCGCAGCCCCTGCAGAGGTATGCCCGCCTTTATACAGTGTCGTATCACGGCGTGTCTGTGCGCCGTGATTGTTTTGAAATGTCCGAATACCTTATTCATTGCGCCTTTATTTTAGCACATAAAAATGCGTATGTCCCGTGTTTTCAAACTTTATTTACAAGTAAGTTTCTACCGTCATGCCCCTGCACACAGCTGTGCCGTGCGGGCTATGTCGGTAAGATTTAAGCTGCCGTCGCCGTTTACGTCCGAGAGGTAAACCGTTTCCGAACGGCTTGAGGAAAAGACGGTGTTTATCACTCTCTCAAGGTCGGTGGAGTCTACCGCTCCCGAGAGATCCGCATCCGCCGGGTCGTATATTCGTCTCGGGCGCGATACGGTATCCTGCTCAAGAGGAGTGCGCCCGCCGCTCTCGACGGTAAATTCCCCGCTGAAGAGTACGGCTGTCTCTATGCTGTTTGACGCCTTTATCGTATAGGTATACGCTCCCTCGGCAAGATGCTCGAAGTATGCGTTCTTATCAAACTCCGTAATGCTGTAAAGCTCGCCCGATGCGGGCATATTGCCGCCGAGACATATATTGCCCGCCGTGTCCTTTACCGTTATCTCCACTCCCGTGAGAGGTGTGGAATACGAACGCACAGTGCCGAAGAGGTCAAAGGCCAGCTGCCTGCGCCATCTGATGGGCACGGACGCGTCCTCAAGGCTGAGCGTGGAGTAGTTTCCCTCTTTATGTGCGTCGGAATAAGATATCCATCCGCCGCCGTCAAGCTTCAGCCATCTGTCTCCTCTCGGGTCGAGATAAGCGCCCGTAACGCATATTTTCTCACCCGCCGGGAGTGCGCCCTCCGCCGTGTCCTCGCCGTTTACCTCAAAGGCGGGGGCGCCGCGCAGAGTGCAGTCGCGGTCGGTTATGAATTCCGTAGTCATGCGCTCGGTCAGGCGGTAGTGAATATCCTCCGCGCCCTCAAAGTGCACCGCGCCTATGATGCTGCCGTTAAAAGACTCATATGCTTTTTCAAATTCATCAAGCGGCACGCCGACGAGCTGCCCCGCCGCAGCATTTATGCGCGAGAAAGTATCGGAATAGTAGACCACTCCGTCGTAAATACACCATACATAGCAGACGTGCCCCTCAGAGAACCACTTCTCACTGCCGTGCTCCCACACGACGACGATATTGTACACGGGATAGTTGCCGTACTCTGAGACAAGGTCAGACAGACAGCTCTCTCCGTAATATTTCACCTGCGTGTATCCCGTCTCGGTCACAGCTCCGTCGTCAAGCCCGTCGAGCCACGTATTCGCATCTCCGAAGCCGTTGTTATAGTTTCCCTTGAACCAATAGCCTATGCCGTTTCCCTTAAGCTGGTCGCTCGTCCACTCGGCGCAGCCGCCGTCAAAGTATTCGGCATGATTTACCGCCGTGAGTATATCCTCGCATCTCTTTGAGAACGTCTCTATCATCTCATCGAGCTGCTCATCCGTCAGGTATCCGGCGCTTGAATATGTCACGGAAAATGAGATGGCAATGGCAAGAAAAATTGCCGCCGCGATAATCTTCTTCATTCTTCTCCCCCGAGAAACTTAACTGCGCGCTCCGGCGCGTCCTTTGCATTTCCCCACGGCTCGTCCACGTATCTGTAGTCGAATTTTTTGCAGAACCGCGATACGTCCTGCGAGATTGAGTCAAAGTATTTTCCCACTACCTCACCTGCGTCGTCGGCAAAGACTGAATAATCCTTTTTCGAGAGGGTATGCTTTGCCCTCTCAAGCAGGTCGGCATAATGCGGCAGGCAGAGATAAGGCTGGCTCTTGAGCTTTGCTCTGAACTGCTTATCCTTTTCCCAGAGGAGTACCGCATTCTCAAGCATTGCGGAAAAGGAGCTGCTTACGCGCGAGCATATATAGCAGCTGCCCTCAAGGCGCGAGATGCGGGAAAGAGCCGCACTTCCCTTGCCCTTTATCGGTATTCTCGCATCCTTTATATCCCTGCGGACGCTCTCGAGATGACTCTCAAGCATAAGGGCAAGGGCGAGACGGTTCTTCATCGTGAGCATCCTCTTGTAGTGAGGGGCGCAGAAGCCCTCCTCGTTGGTCTTTATTCTCACGTCCGGCTCCATCATGGCTGTCCCCAAAATTCTGTCCGTCTCGTTTGCATCAAGCATCTCGTGCAGACGGCAGAAGGGGCATCCGTTCTCGGGGGAGGCGGCGCTCTCGTCGAATTTTTCGTTTAACGGTATGGTGTAAATTGTCTCAAGCATTGACATAAACTCCGGTATGGTATATAATCAGAAATATGAGATACACATTTGATAACGGCACGGCAGCCGTATATGATTACGATTTTTTCAAGCCCGATGCGACCTTTGACTGCGGGCAGTGCTTTCGCTTTGTGCGCTCCGAGACCGGCGCGTGGTCGGGCGTGGTCGGTCACTCCGTATTCTCCGTCTTTGAGGGGGACGGAGCGCTTAAAATAAAGTGCAAAGACATTGATACGCTCACCTCGGTCGTTCTGCCCTTTCTCAACATCGGGCAGGACTACTCGAGCGTACGCAGCGATATATCCGCCCACTTTGCGGGGGACGAAACGATGCGGCATGCCATGGAATACGGGCGCGGCATACGCATATTGCGTCAGGATCCGTGGGAGGCGCTCTCTTCCTTTATCCTCTCGCAGAATAACAATATCCCGCGCATAAAGGGACTTATAAGAACCATATGCGAACGCTTCGGAGAAGAACTGCAAGAGGGCGTTTATTCTTTTCCCACTCCGGAGGCGTTAGCCTCTGCCGGAGTTGACGCACTCGCGGAGTGCCGCATGGGCTTCCGTGCGCCCTACCTCTTTGACGCCGCGTGCCGCGTGTGCGACGGCAGCACCGACCTTGAGTCGATTGCCGCCATGCCTACTCTGCAGGGCGCGGAGGAGCTTAAGCGGATAAAGGGTGTCGGAAATAAGGTCGCCGCATGTACTCTGCTCTTCGGCATGGGAAAGACGGATTCATTCCCCATAGACGTCTGGATGAAAAAGATAATAAACGAATACTACGGCGGCTCGCTCGACCCCGCCACGCTCGGAAAATATGCTGGCATAGCCCAACAGTATCTCTTCTACTACATACGCTCGCTCGGCTGAGGCAGCGGGAAAAATCAATATATCCTCCCCTTTCGGGGAGGTTTTTTATACTGTTTATCCGATAATGAGATTTCCGAAATAGCTCGGCTCATGGAACGACGGACGCTCGGTCTTTACCTCGCTCCACATTCCGTAGTGAACGTCCGCGCAGTCGTCGCCGCACTTATAGAAGTTTCCGAAAAACTCCGTGCCGGACTTCAGCTCAAGTCCCGTGATATCCTTGAAATTCTTATGGGTGAGGATAAGAGTTACCTGCCATCTGTCGTCAAGCACCTCGGCTTTGACCGCGGGCATCTCCGTTACCTTGTCAACGCTTGTGCGCGCCCCGGGCGCTCCGCTCGATGCGTGCATCGTTCCTATGGAGTTGAATTCAAAATTCGCATAGCTTACGCGATCGGGCGACATAAAGAACTCAAGACATGAGTCACAGCATACATCGCTCATGAATTCCGTTCTCATTGTAAGCGGGTCTTTCTCAAGCGCAGTCATCCTCACGACAAGCCCCGTGTCCTCGGCGTAAACGCCCTGAGCGTAGCAGACGGGTTTGTATTCATAACCCCATCCCCACTTGTCTATCGACGCCTTATCGACCTTTTCCCAGTCGACATCCGAGAGATATTCGTATTTTTTAAAGACGTATTTCATTTTCTTTTCCTCCGTTTTGCGGTCAAAAATAGATATTACGCGAGACAGTGCGTACAGAGCGCAGAATATCTCGATAAGAAATACAAAATTATCCTTTACCCCGTTTTCGTCAAAGCGGCAGACGAGCATGGGCAGGCTGTAGGTGAAGCCGAAATATATGCTGAGCGCCGCAGAGGGGAGCAGATATTTTTTCACGCCCGCGCGCAGCACATATCTCGTGTCGGCTGTGATAAAGAGCAGCAAGGACAGCAGGGTGAAAATATGATAGGTGCGCACTCCGCTCGATATCGGGTAGGACATATCGAAATAAACAAGAGCAACCTCAAAGAAGCACCATGCCATAGCCCCGACACTGAGCAGCACGCGAAGTCCCGCGAGCCTTCTACCCGCAAGCGCCGTGACGATAAAGCGAGCGCAGAGAATAACACTCGTTGCGAGCATACCGAAATAGGCAACCCTCTCGGGCATACGCGCGCCCGCGTCCGAGGTACCGAGGGCGGTAGAAATAAAGAGCGCAGCCGCGAAGCCGCCGACGGAAAGGGACGAGATAACCGACAGAGGATTTTGCTTTATTTCCCTCCCGTCCTCGGTCTTTTCGCCGAAAATAAACAGCGCCAGCGCGCAGAGAGCAGCGGCAGCAGAGGCTGCGTTAAGCACATTCAAAAGCGAACACTCGGTATAAAGTCTGAACTCCTCCTCATAATAATAGGTCAGCATAAACGCATTGATTACTGCGCCTGCCGCCGCGAGCAGCGCGGAGACGATAAAGAGGATTTTTTCTCTTGTTTTCATATTAGCTCCTTATAGCGGTCATAACCGTAAAGTAGATTTATATAGCATAAGATCGCGTCCGCCGATATGTCGCGCGGCAGCCCGAGAGTGCGGCAGAGCGCGGCGCGTCTCGCCGCACTGTCCTCCCTGCCCGACAGTCCGTCGCAGTAGAGGTCGGCTTTCGTCACCGCCCGCACCGGCTCCCGCTCGGCGCAGAACGGGCGGAATATGTCACGGATGATATCCGCATTTATTCCTTCTACCCCGAGCAGCCCCGCCTTTGACGGCGAGCTTTTTCTCTTTTCCACGCCCTTAACGGGCGGCACGTAGAGGTTTATTATCCTGTCTCGCGGGATAAATCCGCAGAGAAAAGAGCGTATGAGCCTGCCCGCACCGTCGGGGTCGGTAAGCACTATCACCCTGTCCTTTTGTGCGAGCGCGCGGAAGAGCGCCTGCTTCTCACCGTCGCGAAAAACTCCGAAGCCGTCAGTCGCGATAACGGTCGTGTCGAGCAGTGAGTCAAGCTTTATTTTATCGTATTTTCCCTCGACTATGACGGGATACATAACGGGCAGCTTCTTCATAGCGAAGTCACAAGGGCGCTTACCACGCCGAAAGCATCCAGCCCCGTGCTCTTCAGCTTGAGGTCAGCCTCCGCACACGCCTCTATCGCCAGCCTTAATGCCTCGGCGCTGCGCTGACGGGCAGAGCGAAGATATATCTCCGTGCGATAGGAATTCATATGCAGGGCGGCGGAAATCTCGCTCTGCGTCATTCCGCAGTCGTGCATGGTGCGTATCCTGTATAAATCCGCATAAACGGCGGAAATGCTGCCTAAAATGAGCTGAGCCTTTTGCTTCCCTGCAAACATATCGCACAGTATTTCGTATGCCCTCACGCGGTCTCTCTTCAAAAGGGCGTTTGAAAAATCAAATGCCGATATCTCGTCTATTCGGCAGCATACGTATTCGACCGCTTTTTTCGTAGCCTGCTTCTCACCGTTAAAAGTAAGATATGCGCAAAGCTTGTCTATCTCGTTTGCGAGCGCCGTCATATCGCGCGAAACAAGCTCGGTCATATATGTGCAGACCTCGCTGTCGGCGGAAATTCCCGCTCCCGCAAAATGCTTTATCATCCACGGAATAAGCTTACCCGGTGTCTGATAGGGAAACTCGACCTCACACGCATGAGCGCACAGCTCGGAGAAAAATACGGGCGGTCTTTTTTTATTCTGCACTCTGCACTCTTCGTCCTCGGCATACATGACTATCACCGTGTCGCCCGAGCTTTTCGCCGCGTCAAGGCATGAGCACAGAGCGTCAAGCTCGTCCTTTGTCAGAGAGGCATAATCGACGCTGTGAAGCTCTATGAGCTTTTTTTCGGACATAAAAGGAGCGGTCAAGACGGCGGAGTCAAGGGCCGACAGTCCCTCCCTGCCCGACAGAACCGTGCGGTTAAAAGCATCAAGAGCGGAGTCGGACACAACCGCACGGCGCACTTCACCGAGGTAAAAACTCTTTAGGTACTCCTCCTCTCCGGAGAAGAGATATCCGCCCGCAAGGTCGGGGAGTTTTTTCTTAAGTTCGGACGGGGTCATCTCACACCTCCGCCGCCGTTATGTCTATAACGGTTCTCTCTGCGTTTGATATGCATATGTCTATTTTATAATCGATATGTATGCTGCCGCCCGACTCTGTCATGCGGTTGTCAAGGCGCTTTGTAACGATCCCCATCTCAAGCGGCATGACAGGTGTCTCGTACAGGTAAACGCGCCTGCCTACACTCTCGTCATAGACAAAAACGCTGTTCACCGCGCCCTCTCTGCGCAGCGTAACCGTGCCGGGCGCGTCGAGCGGAAAGGAAACGGTCGTACACGTCTTTCCCATCTGAGAATCGCTCGGCTCATCGTACCGCAGCGTGAGTACACCGTCCGTCTGCTCAAGGCTTCCCCGGCACGACACCTCGAAGCGCTGTCCTTCGGGGCGGCAGAGCGCGCCGTCGTATTCGGCTGCATCGTCGCTATGCTGCAGATCGAAAACCTCAGAGACGATTTTAATTCTTACATCTTTAACCATATAGAGTATTTTACCATATGCGGCGGATAAAGTCAATAATCGTTCGCCAATCGCCCACCGCCTCGGGACGGATATTTTTGCAATTTATATTTTGCTTAATATAATTATTTATTACTTTTATTTATTATAAGTGCTTTTATGACTTATAAATTTATTTTATGTCGTTTTTTGCTTTCTTAAGTATATTATATATTGCGTAAGAATCAGGCGAAAAAAAGCATAACGGAAGTTCGCAAATATCCTTTACAAATGTAAAAAAAAAGTGTAAAATAGGGTTGTAATGTCACTCAAACAAAAAACGGAGGCAATTATGGAAAAGGCACAAATAGAATGTCTTAAACAGAACTCTGACAGGATTCGGCTGTCCGTCATACGCGGAACATATTTCGCGAAGAGCGGACACCCGGGCGGCTCACTCTCAATAGCGGATTTGCTGTCGTACCTTTATTTCGCAGAGATGCACGTAGACCCCGCAGACCCGCGCTCTGATAAGCGCGACAGGCTCGTACTCTCAAAGGGGCATGCAGCTCCCGCTCTCTACGGAGCGCTCGCACTGCGCGGCTTCTTCCCCGTATCGGACATCGACACACTGCGCAAGGCGGACAGCTATCTCCAAGGACACCCGGATATGAAGGGCACACCCGGCATTGATATGAGCACGGGCAGCCTCGGTCAGGGCATTTCCGCCGCGTGCGGCATGGCCCTTTCCGCAAAGCTCTCCGATAAGAAATACAATGTCTTTGCCGTCCTCGGTGACGGTGAGCTTGAGGAGGGACAGGTATGGGAG
>CAKSEI010000053.1 GCA_934446285.1 uncultured Eubacteriales bacterium
TTTACATTCTCGGGCAGAAAAAAGAACGGCATGTACTACGGCAAGTACAGCGGCATATCCTCCGCATTCTCTTTTCAGATAGATTATGAATACTATTTCGCCGACGGTACGGTTTATCAGAAATATACCGACCCAGACGTAGAGGAGTTAAACGAACGGAGCAAGTATACCTATACCGAGGAGCAGTTTTTATGCGATTTTGACGGCTTGGACGTAATTATCCCGGATGAGAGTCTTTTTGACGGGGCTGAAGCAAAGCTTTCATCCTCGGGAGTGACTACGGTCACACTTACCGTGCCCGCCGACAAAATAATAGATACGATAATGCCCGACCTTGACGACTTTGCACTGCGCAACGGCGTTGACGCGGACGACATAAAATTTACCGATCCCGTTATAACATACGCGATAAAGGACGGGGTCTTAACCGGCTCTGTCGTGTCGCTCGACGCGACTTTTGACACGGACGACGGCACCAGACTCTATCAGATAGACAGGGAGATAACGATAAATAAGGTGGGCGTGCAGGTCGAAAAGATAACGCTGCCCGAGGACGCGGAGCTGTATACGGAGGTAACCTTTGAAGAGTAAAGGCTTACTTTCCGCACTGCTGCTGTGCGTGCTGCTCACTTCCTGCGCGGGCGGGTCTGCTCAGACGAGCGTCGACGGCGTTGATACGACTCCCGATACGTATTCGGGCTCGGCTGTGCAGACTCCCATAGGATATACCGATCTCACGGATGAGACGGAGAGGCAGACACAGCCGACGGACCTGCCCGACCCTGCGACGGGCTTTTCGGACGGCGGATATACATACGCGGACAGTGTGAACGGACTTCCGACGGAGAGCTTCGGTGTATACCGCAGCGATACGGATGACGCGGACAACGGCGGGAAGGACCCGGCGGAAAAGAGCGACAGCTACGGAGACGGCATCTATAATAAGTCGACCGAACCCGATCCCACGGATGGAACTGAGGGAGGAGAGGTCGATGTTCTCCCGCCGATAGAGCCGGGGGAGGACGAAATAACCGTACCGGATATGCAGAATATCTATGCCGAGGCGATTGCCGCCGTCGTGGACGGATATTCCGCGTCGGTCAAGCTCGGATGTACCGCGTCGCTCTCGGACGGCAGCAGCTCGGTGTATAATTACAATTATGCGGTAGAGTGCCGTGATAATGTGTATTCTTCACACAGCACGGTAAACGGAGTGAACATAGAGCAGTCATATCCCGGTACAAAAAAGAGCAAGGCTGAGTTTCTCATGGCTTGCTCGATGATAGAGCCGATAGAGCTTACGGGATATTATTTTGAAAAAAACGCCTCGGGCACGCTCGTGCACGCAGCTCTTAACGGTGAGGACCTGCGGGCGACGCTGCTCGGCAGCTCGACTCTCTTCCGCGGCTTTGACAAAAAAACTCCGGAGGAGCTGAAGATAGGCAGGCTGTATATCTCCGCGCTTGTATCCCCTGACGGTACGCCCGAGTGCTTTGCATATTCTTTTTCTTTTACCGTTTCCGATAATGCTCTCGGAGATGTTGATTTCAAGGTGGATATAAATGTCACATATAAATAAAGCCGCGGCACTGCTCATAGCTCTCTGCCTTATCTTGCTTTCCTCATGCGCGGGAAATAAAACGGCGGGAGACGACCCATCGGCAGGATACTCGGATGGCAGACGGACGGAAAAAACGTATGCGGAGCTGCGGGAGGAGTATCTCGCGAGCCCACTCTCGGTTAAGACAAGCGTTAAGTGTACGGTGGCGGGCACGACCTTTCAGCGCGGATATACGCTCACGGAGACGGACGACGCATACACCGCACGGGATGAGAAAGGCGAGAGCTTCTCCTGTGCAAAGGACAGCGCGGCATCATCTTTTTTCACTCGCGCATGCTATCTTTCTCCGTATGAGACTCTGCCGGAGCCTACCGACACGGCGGGAGAGTATACTGCGAGCTTTTCCGGTCCCGGTGTACTTGCTTTTCTTCTCACGGGCAGCCCGCTTTTTTCGGGCTACGCGACGACGGGCAGCGCCGCTCTTGCGGGAGACTGCGTTTTCACGGTGCATGTTTCGGACGGGAAGATAAACGATTACAGCTACTCATTCACCCTTGACGTCACCGACGGCGACGACGTCTTTTCCGCTCAGATTGTGATTTCAAGCGAGGTTATATAAATGAAAAAAATTATTTTCGCGATCTTTTGCGCTTTTTCGGTGTTTGCCGTTTGCTCGTGCGGGCGCGCCGTGTCTTATTCCGACGCGCGCGGGGACTTCATCTCCTCGGGGACTTTTTCCCTTTCGTGCAGCAGCTCAATGACGGCTAAAATGGCAGACGGCGGCGACGATATGACATCGAGTACCGTAACCGGGCTTTCGCTTTGCGCGGACGTTTACCGTGCGGTGACGGACGACGCGACATATTATTATAAGGACGGAAAAACCTATTCGTCTACGTCCGAGGGCAAAATGTGCTGGACATCGACCTTTGAGGAGTTTATCGCGCAGTTTGATTTTCTCCTGCCCCTTGAGACAGTGAACGATAAATCGTCCGACAGCCTGACCCTTAATGGGGCGGACTACGCGTCGCTTCTGCTCGGTGCTACCGAAAATCTATCGTGGGCGGACGCGGAGACGAGCAACTTCGGGGACTTTACATATTCTTTTGAATGCGACGGGAAAGGTCTGCGCAGCTACGGCTACGACTACTCCGTTTCGGTGAAGAATGACGGAGAGCCGTATGCCGACGTGCATCAGGTAATCAAAGTAGAAATCGATTCCGATGCAAAGGGCTTCGACGCACCCGACCTCTCGGGTTACACCGAGGTGGACGAAGGAGCTTTCACCGAGCAGGTGCTTTACGTTATATTCGAGGCGCTCTACGACGAGGACGGAAATAAGCGTGAGGACTATGACGATAGATATGCGGAGTTCGTCGAAATTTACGGTGAGGACACCATGCGCCGCCTTACCGAGGTCGCCGATATGTTCCGCGAATAATATGCATCCGAATACGCGTTATGCAGGTCATAACGCGTATTTTTATGCAAAAAACGCGTGTTTTAATAATTATTTTTGCAAAAAGGCTTGACAAAAGCGCATAAATGTAGTATCATATCAGCGTCAAAAGAAAACAAACAAATTTTTTAAGAGAGGGATTTATTATGAAAAAGTTTTTAAGCGCGGCACTTGCTGCGATAATGATGCTTTCACTGCTCGCCGTTTTTGCGGGCTGCGGCAAGACTGCCGACGACACAAAGAGCACGGGCGACGCCAAGAACAGCGAGTCTTCGGATAACACGACCGAGCCTACGTCAAAGGGCAAGGTAAAGACGGCTGCCGAGGGCAAACTCACGATGGCTACCAACGCTTATTTCAAGCCTTATGAGTACTACGACGGCGAGGATATAGTCGGCATCGACGCAGAGATAGCAAAAGCCGTAGCCGATAAGCTGGGACTTGAGCTTGTCATAAACGATATGGCGTTTGACTCTATCATCTCCGAGGTCAATGCCGGCAAAGCCGATATCGGACTTGCGGGAATGACCGTAACAGAGGACAGGTTAAAGGAGGTTGACTTTACGGTAAGCTATGCGAACGGCGTACAGTCTGTAATCGTCACCGAGGACTCTGATATCAAGAGCGTAGATGACCTCGACGGCAAGAAGATAGGCACTCAGCAGGGCACGACCGGCGACTCCTACTGCACGGAGGACTACGGCGACAACGTAACATCATATGTCACGGGAAATGAAGCAGTGAGCGCACTGCTCGGCGGCTCTATCGACGCCGTTGTAATTGACAACGAGCCGGCAAAGGCTTATGTCGCAAGCAATAAGGGACTCAAAATTCTCGATACCGAGTACGCAAATGAGGACTATGCCGCTTGCGTCGCAAAGGGTAATTCCGAGCTGCTCGACGCGCTCAACTCTGCTATCACCGACCTTATAGCGGACGGCACTATAGACAGCATAGTAAGCAAATATATAAAGTAATTGCCTTCGCAAAACACAGACAGGGGTGAGACATTTCACCCCCTTTGTTTTGCTTTTGAGAGAAAAATGAAAAAATTCATCTACAAAAACAGATTTTATCTAACCCTTACGGTAATAGCCGCGGCGGCGCTGTTATGGTTCGTTGTCATGCTGAGCCTCGGAGAGGGTAAGCCGGAGAATATTCCGAGCGCCGAGCAGGCGGATGAGCTTGTTTCCGATACCCTTTCGTCTCTTCCGCGCAGCGTTTCCGCAGGGGCGAAATATATATTCAATAATATCGATGTTGAGGTAAGGGACGTAAAGGCGGGCAACGATAAAAATGTTTTTATCGACTGCACATATACAACCCCCGACGTTCTCGGCTCACTTGAGAATGAGATACCCGAGATAATGGGTCAGGCATACGAGTATATGCAGAAGCAGCAAACGGGCGGGGCTATGGTCAATGCGACGAAGATATCGCTGTATTTCTCCGAGAGGCTCGTGTCCGTGCTCGAGGACGCGCCGCGCAGGCAGGGCGAGATAACCCTTGAGGCATTTGAGACGCAGGACGGACTTTCCCTCTATCTCTCGGACGACACGGTGGACATGCTCTCGGGCGGGCTTATCAGCGTTTCGCGCATGATAAAGGATACGGTGACGGTCGAGTACGACGGGCAGGAAATCGATATAAAGAACAACAACACCCTGCGCACGGGAGTTTCCGACTGTATCGCACTGTCAAATTACGACGCCGAACGTCCGCAGACGGGCAACGCCGTGAGAAGATGGTGGGAGAGCTTTAAGGACGAATTCCGCAGAAACTTTGTAAACAACGGTCAGTGGAAGTATCTGGCGAACGGACTTCTTACTACTCTCGGCATAACGGGGCTTGCCGTGCTTATAGGTATTTTTATAGGCTTTTTGGTCGCTGTTATACGCTGCACGAATGAGTCTACGGGACGCCTTGACGCGGCGGATAAGATATGCCGCATTTATCTTACCGTCATACGCGGCACGCCCGTGATGGTACAGCTGCTTATAATCTATTTTGTCCTGCTGCTGCCTATCGGAATTGAGAAATTTCCCGCTGCTGTGCTCTGCTTCGGACTGAACAGCGGAGCATACGTCGCAGAGATAGTCAGAGGCGGTATCATGTCCGTCGACCGCGGTCAGAGCGAGGCGGGACGTTCTCTCGGCTTCAGCTATGCGCAGACGATGATATACTTTATCATTCCGCAGGCATTCAAAGCCGTTTTGCCCGCGCTCGCAAACGAATTTATCACTCTGCTCAAGGAGTCGTCCGTTGCCTTTTATATAGGTGTCGCCGACCTCACTCAGGGCGGACTCAAGATACGTTCAATAACTTACAGTAACTTCATGCCGCTTATCGCCGTGGCGCTTATTTACCTTGCGCTTGTCATGATTCTCACGCGGCTTGTCGGTATTCTCGAGAGGAGGCTGCGCAAGAGTGAACACTGATGTACTTATAAAGGTAGAGGGACTGCACAAAAGCTTCGGCAAAAACGAGGTTCTGAAGGGTATCGACCTTGAAGTAAAAAAAGGCGAGGTTGTTGCCGTTATCGGTGCGTCCGGCTCGGGCAAATCAACATTTCTGCGCTGCCTCAACCGTCTGGAAGAGCCGACGGGAGGCAGGATATTCTTTGAGGGTGAGGATATCACCGCGCACGGCTGTGACATCAACGTCCACAGACGCAAGATGGGCATGGTCTTTCAGCAGTTTAATCTCTTCCCGCATATGACCATCCTCGGGAATATGACGATAGGACCGATAAAGCTGATGAAAATGCCGCGTAAGGACGCAGAGGAGAAGGCACTCGCCCTTTTAAAGGTCGTAGGGCTTGAGGACCGCGCGGACAGCTATCCGTCTCAACTCTCGGGTGGTCAGAAGCAGCGCGTAGCTATTGTGCGAGCGCTCGCGATGGAGCCGGACGTAATGCTCTTTGACGAGCCGACGAGCGCACTCGACCCCGAGATGGTGGGCGAGGTTCTCGACGTTATGAAGAAGCTTGCACGCGACGGCATGACGATGATATGCGTGACTCACGAGATGGGCTTTGCGCGGGAGGTCGCGAACAGAGTCGTCTTTATGTGCGACGGCGTGGTAGCTGAGCAGGGCGCACCCGAGAAGATATTCGGCAGACCCGAGCACCCGAGACTGCAGCAGTTCCTGCAGTCGGTGCTGTGACAAGCCGATATGACCGAGAATACGTTCGATACCATACGTCGGACGTATTTTTTTGCATAAATACTTGAAAAAATTTTTCTGCGGTAGTATAATAGTACGCGCGGACGGTAAAAGTGCCCGCAAATATTATTTCAGAGTAGGGTCTTCGGCGTGAAGTGCCGTGCGGACGGGGAGTTGCCGCGCGGACGAAGGAACGGTTTTCCGCTTCCGCGGTCGAAGGTTCGCATCCCGCTGTAATGCGCACCTCGTTTGCGCCTTGTAGGATGCAAAGGAGGTATTTTTATGCAGAAAAAGCAACTCAAACGTCTTATCCTTTGCGCGGTATTTACTGCAATGTCGGTCGTACTCGCCTTGATTGCGAAGCAGATTTTCTCGAACGGGAGCTTCTTTCGTATCACATTCGAGAATATGCCGATTATTTTCGCATCGATATTTTTCGGACCTCTGTACGGTCTTGCCATGGGCGTGTGCGTCGACCTGCTGACTGTCGCCGTGACGGGCGGGGCGATAAATCCCGCGATTACCGTCGGCGCTGCATTTGTCGGCATTACCGCGGGCGTGATATCGCGCATTATGCGCACTCGGGGCATAAATACGCGTATCATCTGCTCGTGTGCGGGTGCCCATATCGTCGGAAATATGATAATAAAGACCGTTGCTCTTCAGCTTATGTATAAGGCAGGACCAGCGGTGCTCGTCAGAATTCCGACCTATATTCTCATCGCCGTATGCGAGAGTGCGGTGATGATTATTCTCATGAAAAATAAATTTATAAGGGAAAGCATAGAGGAATTGTCGTGAACTACGAAGAGGCGATTAACTACATACATACCGTACCATGGCAGGGGTGCAAGCCCGGGCTTGAGAGAATTACCGAGCTGTGCAGGCGCATGGGTGACCCTCAGAAGGAGCTGCGCTTTATTCACGTGGCAGGCACAAACGGCAAGGGGTCGTTTTGCGCCATGCTCGAGAGTATCCTGCGAGCATCCGGCTATGAGGCGGGTATGTTTACATCGCCTTTCGTAGAGCATTTTGAAGAGAGAATACAGATAGCGGGTCAGCCGATATCGCACACGGAGCTAGCCGAGGTGACGGGATACGTAGCACAGTTTGCCGACGAGATGAAAGAGCCGCCGACGGAATTTGAGCTTATCACGGCGATAGGGCTTGAATATTTCCGACGCAAGAGGTGCCGCGTGGTCATAATGGAATGCGGACTCGGCGGAGCGCTCGATTCGACAAATGTAATTCCCTCACCGATTTTGGCTGTTATAACGGGCATTTCAAAGGACCACACCGCGCTGCTCGGAGATACCGTTGAGAAGATAGCGGGCGAAAAGGCGGGCATAATCAAGCCCGGCTCGATGGTTCTTTACGGCGGAGAGCACGACGGCGCAGAAAAGGTCATTCTCGACACCGCCGCGATTTTCGGCTGCAGCTGTTACGGAGTGGACTATTCGCTGCTCGAGGGCGTGCGTATGTCGATTGACGGAACGGATTTTGACTACGGCAGGTACGAGAATCTGCATATACCGCTGCTCGGCGTATATCAGCCGTACAACGCCGCGCGCGTAATAACCGCGACTGAGCTTCTTCGTCAGGGGGGAGTAAAGATAACGGATGAGTCCGTGAGGACGGGGCTTGCGCAGGCTGTGTGGAAAGCCCGCTTTGAGCTTCTCGGGCGCGACCCCGACGTTGTATTCGACGGTGCTCATAATCCCGAGGGCATGAAATATGCCTGCGAGAGCATCGCCGGGTATTATCCGAATAAGAAAATCGCACTTATAATGGGCGTTATGAAGGACAAGGACTACGAAACCATGGTAGACACCTGCGCTCCGCTTACCGAGCGAGCCTTTACGGTCACGCCGTCAAATAAGCGTGCGCTGCCGTCGGATGAGCTGTCACGCGTGTTCGGCGCGCACGGAGTGTATTCAAGCGCGCACGAGTCGTTTGATGATGCCGTCAAAGAGGCGTACACGTATGCCAAAAGCAACGGCGTACCGCTTATCTGTCTCGGCTCGCTCTATTCCTACGCCGACTTCAAGCACGCGCTTGAAAAGCTCGGTATCTCCCCGCGCTCTTCCGATGTGTAAAGAGAGCGGAGACGGGACCCCGGGCAAATAAAAACAAAAGACCCGCAGAGAACGAGGCTCTGCGGGTTTTTCAGCTTGTATAGAAAGGTATAGGAAAGCTTTTGCGTAGCTTTTCACGAAAAGCGACAAATACTGTACGCAAATCACTGCCGAAAATTTTTTCGATTGCGCTAAAATTTTCGCTGTCCCAAGCCTTCCTTGTGTAAAGGGAGGCTGGCGAAGCCGTGACGGAGGGATTGTATCGCAGAAAAGCCTTATACAGACA
>CAKSEI010000054.1 GCA_934446285.1 uncultured Eubacteriales bacterium
AACGCGAATTCGTCGCGCGCACGGTTATGAAGATAAACTCAACGCTCAACGGATGCTATGTTTTCTCGAGTGGCAAGAATATGGGCGTATTCAAGGCGGTTGGATACCCCGAGGATGTAGGACGGTTTTACAGACTTGAAGAATACTCGGCGTATTCATGGACCGCTCACGGCAGATATCCGACAAATACACCGGGCTGGTGGGGCGGTGCGCATCCCTTTGCCCTGCTCGATTACACCGTCGTACACAACGGTGAGATATCCTCATATGACGCGAACAGAAGATTTATAGAGATGTTCGGCTACAAGTGCACGCTGCAGACCGACACTGAGGTTATAACATATATAATGGACTACCTCATACGCAGACAGGGATTTACCCCCGAGGAGGCGGCAGCCGTTGTCGCCGCACCATTCTGGAGCACAATAGAAAAAATGCCGGCGGAAAAGGCGGAGCGCATGAAGCTGCTGCGCACGGTATATTCGGGCTTTCTCATAACAGGTCCATTCTCGATAATAGTCGGGTATAACGGCGGACTGATGGCATTAAACGACAGACTCAAGCTGCGCAGCATGGTAGTAGGCGAAAAGGACGATAAGGTATATATAGCAAGCGAAGAGGCAGCGATACGTACAATGGAACCGGACGTCGGAAAAATATACGCGCCCGCGGGCGGTGAGCCGGTTATTGTAAACGTAAAGGAGGGTAAATTCTGATGGCAGTAAATTATTTTTATCCCGAATACGAGGTTAAGCGAGATAAGGACAGATGTATCTCGTGCAGAGTGTGCGAGAGACAGTGCGCAAACGAGGTACATTCCTATTCGGAAAAGTTAGGTGTGATGATATCCGACGAGAGCAAATGCGTAAACTGTCAGAGGTGCGTATGTCTATGTCCGACGCACGCTTTAAAAATTGTTAAGAGCGACTGTATGCTCAAGGAAAATGCAAACTGGCAGCAGGATACCATAAAGGAAATATACAAGCAGGCGGGCAGCGGCGGAGTTTTGCTCTCATCGATGGGAAATCCGAAGCCCATGCCCGTATACTGGGACAAGATACTCATAAACGCATCCCAGGTAACCAACCCGCCGATAGACCCGCTGCGCGAACCTATGGAGACAAAGGTCTTTCTCGGCAAAAAGCCCCTCGGCATAAAGGATATATCCGAGCTGCCGCCGCAGCTTGAGCTTTCCATGCCCGTTATGTTCTCGGCTATGAGCTACGGTTCGATCAGCTATAATGCGCACGCATCTCTTGCGCGTGCGGCACAGGCTCTCGGCATATACTATAACACGGGAGAAGGCGGTCTGCACGAAGACTTTTACGTTTACGGCGACAATACCGTCGTACAGGTCGCATCGGGTCGTTTCGGCGTGCACGAGGGCTTCTTAAAGGCGGGAGCAGCAGTTGAGATAAAGATGGGTCAGGGTGCAAAGCCGGGTATAGGCGGGCATCTGCCGGGTGCGAAAATAGTCGGAGACGTATCGCGTACGCGTATGATTCCCGAGGGCTCGGACGCAATATCCCCCGCGCCGCACCACGATATATATTCGATAGAGGACTTAAGGCAGCTCGTATGCTCCTTAAAGGAGGCAACCGAATACAAAAAGCCGATAATAGTTAAGGTTGCAGCCGTACATAATATCGCGGCTATTGCGAGCGGTATAGCGCGCAGCGGTGCGGATATCATAGCGATAGACGGTTTCAGAGGCGGTACGGGAGCAGCACCTACGAGAATAAGGGATAACGTAGGTATACCGATAGAGCTTGCCCTTGCGGCGGTCGATACCCGTCTGCGCGACGAGGGCATACGAAATAACGTATCAATCGTCGTCGGGGGCAGCATACGCAGCTCAGCAGACGTGGTAAAGGCGATAGCTCTCGGTGCGGACGCCTGCTACGTGGCGACAGCTGCACTTATCGCCATGGGCTGTCACCTCTGCAGAACCTGCCAGAGCGGCAAGTGCAACTGGGGGATTGCTACTCAGCGTCCCGAGCTTGTTAAGAGGCTCAATCCCGATATAGGCAGCGAGAGACTTATCAACCTCATGACCGCGTGGAAGCACGAAATAAAGGAAATGATGGGCGGCATGGGTATAAACTCGATAGAGGCTCTGCGCGGCAACAGACTTATGCTGCGCGGTGTCGGTCTTAATGAAAAGGAGCTGTCGATACTCGGTATCGCACACGCAGGTGAATGACGATGAAAAAAGTGTATGTAAACGAAGAATGGTGTCTCGGCTGCAGACTTTGTGAATACAACTGCGCCTTTGCAAATACCGACCTTGAATATATGTTTGAGTTGAAAGGCGAGAAGATTTATCCTCGGGTGACGGTAGAGAGCGGAGATAAAATAAACTACGCCGTATCATGCAGGCACTGCGATGACCCCTTATGCATGAAGAGCTGTATCGCAGGGGCAATCTCAAAGGATGTTTACGGTGTGGTGACGATCGACAGAGATAAGTGCGTCGGATGTCACACGTGTATTCTCGTATGTCCCTACGGAGCGCTTAGCTGCGACGGGGCGGGAACGGCGACGAAATGCGAGCTGTGCACGCGAAATAAGGCGGGAAGACCCGCGTGCGTGGATGGTTGTCCGAACAGAGCTATAGTATACGAGGAGAGAGGCTGAGAGATGAGAAAATATGTTATCATAGGCAACGGAACAGCAGCCGTAGGATGTATAGAAGGCATAAGGCGGCATGACGCTAACGGAAAGATAACCGTCATAAGCGCGGAAAATCATCATGTCTACTCGCGACCGCTCATATCCTATCTTCTCGAAGGCAAAACCGATATAAACCGCATAAAGTATCGCCCCGACGACTTTTATGAGATAAACGGCTGCGATGTTCTCTACGGTGTGCGCGCAGAAAAAATCGATACCGAGGCAAAGAAGGTTACCGTCTCGGACGGTAAAGAGATTAAATACGATTACCTCTGTATTGCGGCAGGCTCCTCTCCTTTTGTCCCTCCGACAGACGGTATGGAAAAGGTAAAAAAGAAATTTTCGTTTATGACCCTTGATGACGCACTTGATATAGAAAAGAACCTTGACGGAAAGGATAAAGTTCTTATCGTCGGCGCGGGACTTATAGGTCTGAAATGTGCCGAGGGCATTTACGGCAAAGTAGCGCAGATAACTGTCTGCGACCTTGCTCCGCGCATTCTCTCGAGCGTTTTCGACGATGAGTTTGCCGCCTCCATGCAGTCACATCTTGAGAGCAAGGGTATAAAAATTCTGACGGGAGACTGCGTAGATCGGTACGAGGAAAATAAAGCCATCATGAAGTCGGGAAAAGAGATCGACTTTGATATTCTAATAACAGCCGTAGGTGTCAGAGCGAACACTACCCTTGCCTCATCCGCCGGTATAAAGTGCGGCAGAGGAATAGACATAGACTCTCACTGCATGACAAGCGCTCAGGGTGTTTACGCTGCGGGCGACTGCACTGAGGGCTATGACACCGTGACGGGAGACATAAGAGTTATCGCAATTCTTCCGAGTGCATATATGCAGGGTTTCTGCGCGGGAGAAAACATGGCAGGCGCCAAAACCGAGTATGCGGGCGGTGTTCCGCTCAATTCTCTCGGGCTTTTCGGACTTCATACCATGACATGCGGTCACGACATGGGAGGAGATTGCGTGAGCGTTCGTACCGACGGCAATATACGCAAGTTCTTTATAAAGGACGGAATCATGACAGGCTTTATGCTTATGGGTGACTGCAAACGTGCGGGAATTTACACGTCCCTTGTGAGGGATGCGGTAAAGCTCGGAAACGATGACGTTGAAAAAATTAAAAACGAGCCGTCAACTTTGATTTTTTTGCCCCGCGACCGTAGAAAAATCTTCGGAGGTGTGGTATAATGGTATCGTATATAAGAGGTAAAAGACAATGGTAATAAACGCAAAAGGCAAAAATTACAAGGAGCTTAACGAAGCAATACGCTCGGCAGGAGAGGATATTTCCGTTGAAAATGTCATGGGACAGAGATTTATCGCGGCGGGAATGTCAGAGCCGGACGTTGATATATACGGAGTTCCGGGCAACGCCCTCGGCGCTTATCTCAACGGAGCTACGGTAAATGTCCACGGCAACGCACAGGACGCAGTAGGCGACACGATGAACTGCGGGAATATTTTAATAGACGGCAGAGTCGGTGACGCAGTAGGCTACGCGATGCGCGGAGGAGAGATACTTATTCACGGAGATGCGGGATACCGGGCGGGCATTCATATGAAGGCTTATGAGGACAAGATACCGCATATAGTCATCGGCGGCAGAGCGGGCAGCTTTCTCGGCGAATATCAGGCGGGCGGAATTATTATCGTACTCAATATCGAGGAGCTTGACAATCCCGTAGGTAACTTTCCCTGCACAGGTATGCACGGAGGAATAATGTTTATCAGAGGCGACTGCGGGAATATAAAATTCCCGCACGGAGTTACCTGCTCCGCTGCAACAGAGGGTCAGATAAAGTCCATACGCGATATTCTCGTGAGATTCTGCAACGCTTTCGGAGAGGACCTCGACACGCTGCTCGAGGTACCATTTACGGTTGTTACGCCCGACAGCAAAAACCCGTATAAGCAGATGTACGTAGCAAACTGACGCAAGAAGGATGGTACGATATGAAATACACGCGTGATGATGTCATGCAATATGTCAAAGAGGAGGACGTAAAATTTATACGTCTCTCCTTTTGTGATGTTTACGGAAATCAGATGAATACCTCCATAATGCCTGCGGAGCTGTCCGACGCCTTTGACGGTGCGGTATGGCTTGATGCAGCGCGGGTAGGGGTAAAGTCTCACGTGCCTTACGGCAGGCTTTATCTGCGTCCCGACCCGTCTACTCTCTCGGTTCTGCCGTGGAGACCTGACCATGGCAGAGTCATGCGCATGTTCTGCTCGCTCGAGGACTGCGACGGAAATGTTTTTTCAGCTGACACGCGCACCCTGCTTATCGACACGATAAAAAAGGCAAAAGAGCGCGGGTGCGATTTCACTTTCTCGTCGCGTGCACAGTTCTACCTTTTTTCCTGCGACGAAAACGGCGCTCCGACAGACATTCCGTATGACATCGCGGGATATATGGATATTGCTCCTGAAGACCGGGGTGAGAACGTGCGGCGCGAGATTTGCCTGTCGCTTGAGCAAATGGGAATAACACCCTTAAGCTCTCATCACGAGGCAGGTCCGGGGCAAAACGAAATAATCTACCGTCCCGCAGACGCTCTGCGCAGTGCCGATGACGCGGTATGTTTCCGCTCGGTTGTAATGACAATAGCGGCACGCAACGGACTTTTCGCAGACTTTTCACCCCTGCCGATGCCTGACGCTCCCGCAAACGGAATGAACATAGGAATGTCAGACGGAAAAGGAGAGACGAGCGAGCGTGAAGCCTTTCTCGGAATTATAGCAAGACTGCCCGAGATTACGGCATTCTTAAATCCGAGTGAGCAGTCTTATGCCCGTCTTAAGCGGAGCGGCGCTCCGGCATCTCTAATTATTTCTGACAGTGAGGCGGACGCCGCCGTGCGTATACACTGCCCGTATAAGCAGAGCCTGACATACGAGCTGATGACACCCGATTCATCCGCCAATCCATATATCGTTTACACGCTCATGATAAAAGCGGCTCTTGAGGGCTTGGACGGAAAGACAAAGAGGTGTGAGAGCTTGTCTCTTCCTCATGACCTCTCTGAGGCAAAGCGTGCGGCAGCGGCAAGTGAGTTTATTTCATCCTGCCTGCCGCACACGGTAATCGACGCATACACGGCAGAATAATATATATAATCAATTTCGACAATAAGGAGGGAGAAACTTGGAAATACGCACGTACAGCGCGCTCGTAGTGTCAAGCTCGGAAAAATTCAACAGCTCTCTCTCCTTGGTCTTTTCTCACGGATATTATGAGCAGCCGGTATTCGCATCAAACATAAATGAGGCGAAAAGGTACATGATTAACCGTGACTACGATTTTATTATGATAAATTCGCCTTTGCCCGACGACATTGGAACTCGATTTGCCTGCGACTGCGTTATAAATACTGACTCGGTCGTGCTTATTTTCCTGAAGAGTGACAGCTATGACGGACTGCACGAAAAGCTGAAGGGCAGCGGCGTACTCACCTTGCGAAAGCCGACATCGCTGCCGATAGTTGAGCAATCGGTCGACTTTATGTGCGCACTGCGCGAAAGAATACGGACGGTGCGCAAGCGTTCGCTCAATGTCGAGGAAAAAATGAAAGAGATAAGGCTCGTCAACCGTGCGAAATGGTTGCTAATAGACAAGCTCAAGATGACAGAACCGGACGCACACAGATACATAGAGAAACAGGCAATGGACAGGTGCGTGAGCAAATCGGAGATTTCCGAGAATATCATAAGCACATACGAATGATTTATAAAAACACAGATACCGGCGTAGCTCTCTTGCTCAGCATTGCTCTCTTGCCGGCTTAAAAAAATAATAAAAATCCTCGGAAAAACCGAGGATTTTTATTATTTATCGGTGTGTTATCAATACATACCACCCATGCCGCCCATACCGGCATCTGCTGCGGGAGCTGCTGCCGGCGGCTCAGGCTTATCTGCCACGACTGCCTCTGTCGTAAGAACGACGCTTGCAATCGATGCCGCGTTCTGCAGAGCGGAACGTGTGACCTTTGCAGGGTCGATAATGCCCGCCGACATCATATCGACGTACTCTTCTTTATATGCATCAAAGCCGTAACCGACCTTACCGGAGTTCATTATCTTGTCAACGATGACAGAGCCTTCGTAGCCCGCGTTCTCGGCAATCTGACGGACGGGAGCTTCGAGCGCCTTAATAACGAGCTTGACACCCGTCTTTTCGTCGCCCTCAACCTCATCGAGCAGAGTCTTGACATCGGGAATAACATTGAGGTAGGCAGTTCCGCCGCCTGCGACCATTCCCTCTTCGACTGCTGCCTTTGTCGCATTAAGTGCATCCTCTATACGCAGCTTCTTCTCTTTCATCTCTGACTCTGTTGCCGCGCCGACCTTGATAACCGCAACGCCGCCCGCAAGCTTAGCAAGTCTCTCCTGCAGCTTCTCACGGTCAAACTCGCTCGTAGTCGTCTCGATTGCGCTCTTTATCTGAGAAACACGGCTCGCGATTGCGTCCTTGTCACCCGCACCGCCGACGATAATGGTATTGTCCTTTGTAACCTTTATCTGGCGAGCGCGACCGAGCTGTGCTATCTGAGCATCCTTAAGCTCAAGACCAAGCTCGGATGTAATGACCTCACCGCCCGTAAGTATTGCTATATCCTGCAGCATTTCCTTACGTCTGTCACCGAATCCCGGAGCCTTGACGGCAACGCATACGAATGTACCGCGCAGCTTGTTAAGTACAAGAGTGGTAAGAGCCTCGCCCTCGACATCCTCTGCTATAATAAGCAGTTTTTTGCCCGACTGAACAACCTGCTCGAGCAGACCGATAACCTCCTGAATATTCGATATCTTCTTATCCGTGATAAGTACGTAAGCGTCATCAAGGACAGCCTCCATCTTATCCGTGTCGGTTGCCATATAGGGAGAGAGATAACCGCGGTCAAACTGCATGCCCTCGACAACCTCGCAGTAGGTCTCAGCCGTCTTTGACTCCTCAACGGTGATAACGCCGTCGCTCGACACCTTCTCCATAGCGTCCGCGATAAGATTTCCTATCACCTCGTCGCCTGCGGAAATAGTGCCGACTCTCGCGATATCGTCGCTTCCCTTTACCTTCTCGGAATTTGCCTTGAGCTTCTCTACAGCCTTATCGACCGCCTTCTGTATACCCTTGCGCAGGACAACGGGATTAGCTCCCGCGGAGACATTCTTCATACCCTCGCGTATAAACGCCTGAGCAAGCAGAGTTGCGGTCGTCGTACCGTCACCCGCGACATCGTTTGTCTTGGAGGCAACCTCCTTTACGAGCTGTGCTCCCATATTCTCCATGGGGTCTTCAAGCTCTATTTCCTTTGCTATAGTCACGCCGTCGTTCGTGAGGAGGGGAGAGCCGTACTTCTTATCGAGAACTACGTTCCTGCCCTTAGGTCCGAGCGTGATTTTTACCGTATCGGCAAGCTTGTCGATACCTGCGAGAAGAGCATTTCTCGCGTCAATTCCGTAACTGATATTCTTAGACATTATATATCACTCCTTACTCTACGATTGCTAAAATATCGCTCTGTTTGACGATGAGGTACGCCTCATCACCCTGCTTGAATTCCGTGCCGGAATACTTGCCCGCAACAACCTTGTCGCCGACCTTTACAACCATCTCGATATTTTTACCGTCCACGAGTCCTCCCGGACCTACCGCGATAACCTCAGCAACCTGGGGCTTTTCCTTGGATGCAGCCGTGAGAATAATTCCGCTCTTTGTTGTTTCCTCGACCTCGGTCATTTTAAGAACAACCTTGTCAAATAAAGGTTTAAGTGTCATAT